>NZ_JBGBPT010000135.1:0-14719 GCF_041106355.1 Streptomyces sp. BF23-19
GCTCTCCATGATGAACATCATCCTTCCGGGGCCGAAACCCCTGATCTCCGATGTCCGTCAAAGCGGATCAAGCCCAACGCCGGGCCAGATGGCCCCGACACGCTGCGCACGGTTCCTGGCTGACTTCGCTAGTCTGTGTTCGTCGTTGAGTCGCTTCAGTCGCTGCGAGGGGAAGTACATGCCTTCTGAGCTGCGGTTTTCTCGCAGCGACTCAGGGCAGTCGACCTCTGAGCGCTCGGTCGCTGGTCTGAGACTGGCACGGTGGTGTGCCAGTAACGGCTGGCCTGTCCACCCCCTTGCTCCTGGTCGCAAGACACCCACTGCCAACTGCCGGGACTGCGCTGAACCGGGCCACACTCACACTGACTGCCCCTGCTTGCAGGCCGGCCGCTGGTGTCATGGTTTCCATGCCGCGACCCTGGACTACTCCCGCATCGAAGACTGGTGGACCAGCAACCCGGCCCTGGGCGTCGGCGTTGCCTGCGGGCCCGCAGACCTTGTCGTCATCGACATCGATGCGCACGCGAGTGACCTGCTGTCCCGTGACCGGCTCCTTCCGGGGATCCCGGTCGGGGACGCTGTCGATCTGCGAGGCCTGCGAACGGGCTTTCACTCCTTGGCCGTGCTGGCAGCTCTCCGCAGTGAGACCTCTCCCGCGGATGACGATTCGACCTTGCGTGTACGGACTCCCTCGGGCGGCATGCACGTCTGGTACCGAGCCACCGACGGCCGTCAGTGGCAGTGCTCCACCGGATCCGGAAAGAGGGCTCTCGCCTGGCAGGTCGATGTCCGCGCGCACGGCGGCTACATCGTCGCGCCGGGTACGAGCACGCCGACGGGGACGTACAAGCCGCTGGGGAAGGTCCGGCAGCCGGCCCCACTGCCCGCGTGGCTGGCTCAGGAACTCCAGCGGACCGGTCACCTGCCCGCTCCTCACATTCCTGCACCCCGTCCCGTTCCGCCGCGTGCCCGCCAGGCAGTCCTCGCAGCCGGCGGAGGACAGGACAAAACCTCGCGCCTCCTGACTGCCCTCCTCGCCGACGTCACAGCATGCGCCCAGGTTGCAGAGGGTGCTGGCTACACGGAGAAGCTCAACAGAGCCGCGTACAGCCTGGGCGGGCTTGTCGCAGCAGGCCATCTCACCGACTCCGCCGCCCGGGAAGCACTGACGGAAGCTGCTACGGCAGCCCGTCCCGGGCAGGAGCACCGATCGGCCCAGATCATCCGCAGCGGCATGGCCGCCGGCGCCAAGCGCCCCCTGCACCTTGGAGGCCGCCGGTGAGCCCCGCACCCGAAACCGACGGCTTCCTCTTCGACTTCGACCCCGAGGCCGTCGCCGCACAGATCCTCGCCCAGGCCCCGCCGCCGCTGCCTGCTCAGGGCGGCGAACGGACGCACATGGATCACGCGACCGCCACAGGGCTCCTGCCCGACACCCTCAGCGACCGCGGCAACGCCAAGCTCTTCGTCCGCCTGTACGCGGGCGACTACCGCCACGTCCCCGGCCTGGGTTGGTACCGCTGGGACACCACCCGCTGGCAGGTCGACGAGGACGACACAGTCGTCTGGGCCGCCGGAGACCTTGCCGAGGCCATCGCAACGACCGACCCCCGCGGTATCCACAGCAACCAGTCGCTGCAGAAGCACCGCCGCCGGGCGCTGAGCACCTCCGGAATGAACGCGATGCTCACCCAGGCCAAGTCGGCCCCCGGCATGGTCCTGCGAGCCGAGCTCCTCGACGCCGACCCGTACGCCCTGTGCACCCCCGCGGGCATCGTCGACCTGTACACCGGACTCATCCGCGCGCCCCAGCCCGACAAGGACTTCCACTCCCGCTCGACCTCCACCGGCCCCAAGCAGCAGCCCACCCCCCGCTGGGAACGGTTCCTGACCGACACCTTCGGCGCCGACGCCGAAGGCCGGGAGATGATCGACTTCCTGCACCTGATGCTCGGCTACTCCATCACCGGAGACGTCGGAGCCCAGGTCATGCCCTTCCTCTTCGGAGCCGGCAAGAACGGCAAGTCCGTTCTCCTCGACGTCCTCATGAAGCTCCTGGGCGACTACGCCGACGCCGCCCCGCCCGGCTTCCTGATGGCCCGCACCTTCGACGGCCACCCCACCGAACTCGCCGAGCTCCACGGCCGACGCGTCATCGTCTGCTCAGAGGTCAAGCCGGGCGACAAGTTCGACGAAGCCCGAGTCAAGCTCCTCACCGGCGGCGACCGGATCAAGGCCCGCCGGATGAGGCAGGACTTCTTCTCCTTCGCCCCCACCCACAAACTCTGGCTCATCGGCAACCACCGCCCCGAGGTCGGCACCGGAGGCTTCGCCTTCTGGCGCCGCATGAGGCTCGTCCCCTTCGAGAAGGTCGTCTCCGACGACCGGAAGATCGACAACCTCGCCGACATCCTCGTCACCGAGGAGGGCCCCGGCATCCTCGCCTGGCTCATCGACGGCGCACGCCGCTACCTCGCCGGCGAGAAAGACCTCACCGGCCCCGCCCCGGTCCGGATCGCGACCACCGCGTACGCGGAAACCGAAGACCACACCGGCCGCTTCTTCGACGAATGCTGCACCTTCCACGCCGACCACCGAGCCGAACAAGCTCGCCTCTACAGCGTCTACCGCACCTGGTGCCAGAATGAAGGCGCGCCCACCATCTCCTCCCGAGCCTTCGCGGCCCGGGCCCGCGAGCTCGTAGGCCTGGCCTCACCCAAAGAAATGATCTTGTCCAACTCGAAGAAGTACTACCCCGGCATCGGACTGCTCGCAGAGGAGGGGAACGCATGAGCTCGCTCATCTCCGACGACGAGATCCACCACGAAGTCGACCTGGTCTGGCTCGAGGACGTCACCGAACTCGACTACGTCCGCCAGTCCCTTGACCGGCTCCCCACCCGCCGAGGCAAACCCGCTTACCACCGCGACGGCCGCCTCGTCGGCTATGCCCAACTGGGGCCTCAGGCAAAGCCCTCCCGCTCCAGCGGGACCTTCCGTCGCCGCGTCTTCTGGCTCCTGCCCCACGACCGCGACACCGTCCCGGACGGCCTCTACGCCTCCGGAGCCCCGGCCGAAGCAGTGGACCCGACCACACTGACGGCTGGGAGCAAGGGCCGGAAGACCCAACGGTCGGAGAGGCCGGCGCAAGCCGCCGACGTCTAAGGTTCCCGCCGAGAACCCGAAAACGAGAACATGTGTCTGATCTTCGGTCGCTTCAGTCGCTGCCCTTCTGTCGAAGGGGCTCCGACCTGCAACTTTCTGGAAGCGACTGAAGCGAGAATGCTGGCGGCGGATCGGAGCCGAGTCAGCGATGAGCCCCGAACCGAGCGCCTGCGGGGACACCTGTCTTCGAGATTCTCACCGCCCGACGGGAGCCCGGCGACCTGGTCCGCATCCTGCAACAGGACATCGCCGAACGCCTCGGGTTCACCCGGTCCGTCGCCTCCCGCGCGATCGGGCAGCGCAAGGGCACCGTCCTCGTCCACCCGCTCCTGACTGGCTACGAGTTCCTCGCCCAAGTTTGGGGCGGGGCGTGTGGACCTCGCACGGCAAGGCTTCCAGGATGCGTTCCGGGAGTGAGTCGGGGATCACAGCTAGCGGCCCGTTCTCGTAGCGCGGGTCGGTGAGCGGCCGTGGTGGTGGCGACGTTTCTTCGCACCCGGGCGTCGCTAGAAAGCGAGCTTGGTGGCTGTAGGACGGGCCGGGGCCTTCGCGGCGTCTGGCGCGCCAGACGCCGAAGACGCCCGGACGGGAGGGACCGGCGGGTGCGGAATGCCGGGCCCCTCGGAGGAAGGAGGAGCGGTTGTCTTGCCGGTCGATGGTATCGGCGGCGTGGCGCTGGCGTCGGCAGCTGGCGCGAGGCCAGTGAACGTCTGCGGTATCGCAGACACGGGCGGAGGAGCGTCCGGGGCAGGGAAGCGCGTGGCGAGCCCTTCGAGCAGTCGGGCGTATGCGGCGCGCTTCGGTGGCCGCGGCTCACTGCGGCCGGCCTCCCAGTTCCCCACCGACTCGCGTCGCGCCTGCAGGGCTTTCGCGATCTGGTCCTGGCTGAGACCTGCGGATTCCCGGAGTCGCTTGCGCTCTGCCGGTGGCGGCAGGGGGTGCTGGGCGACCTGTTCCAGCAGCGCGTCGACCGCGCTGAACAGGACCTGCTCGTCGCTGGTCACACGGATCACCTCCAACGTTCATCCTATCTGAAACGCACGTGGATCACTCGTAGTTCGCACTTGAAATGCGCATCGAATGCTATGTTGACCGGCCAAGGGCACAGCACGCAGAGGGGCGAAGGGGGCGGGGTGGGAGGCGCGGGCATCGAGTCGATCCGGATGTCCGAGGCGGAGAGTCGCGGCGTCTTACAGCGCGTGATCCTTCCGGCTGCTACGGCAACTGCTGTGCGACAGGAACGACCGGTCGTGGTGATCGTGGGCGGCCAGCCCGGTGCAGGCAAGACCTGGATATCCGACCTGGTGCAGGCCTCGTTGGACCGCCGAGGGGGCGCCGTCCGGATCGGACGCGACCTGTACAAGGCGGCGCACTCCCGGTACCCCGAGTTCCTGGCCGAAGACGTCCGCACTGCCGGGGTGAAGGTGCGTCCGGACATCAGCCGCTGGCAGGCAGGGCTCGAAGACCATGTCCGCGAGCGCGGGTTCGACGCCGTGGTCGAGTCGGCCCTTGCCGACCCAGCCGAGTTCCGTACGTCTGCGACGGCGTACCGGAGCGCCGGCCACCGGATCGAGATCGTGGTGGTGGCGACGGCGGAGGCGTGGAGCCAGCTCGGTGTCCTGGACCGCTTTCTGTCCGAGGCGATCGACGGCGGGGGCCGGTACGTGTCGTGGGAGAACCACGACACCTGCGCACGGCAGATGCTGGTGACGCTGGCAGTGATCGAGGCCGAGCAGCTGGCCGACCGCATCACCGTGGTGCGGCGCGACGGTACCGTCCTCTACGACAACGAACTCACCGGCGGGGTCTGGCGGCGGCGGCCGGCGGCGGACCGGGCGGTGGTGTGCGAGCGGTCCCGGCCCTGGAGCGCCCAGGAGACCGCGGTCTTCCGCCGCGATCTCGCACGGACCGATCAGCGGTTGCACCGCGAACTGCACTGCGAGGACCGGCGTCTGGCCGTCCAGCGGGACGCCGAGCGGGCGGCCGCGCTCGCCGAACCGGTCCGGCGTATCGCCCAGCCGCGCAAGGGCGCGCCCGGCGTGGACTACCACCGGCTGTCGGCCGAGGAACATCGCTGGATCTTCGACGAGCTGATCGCCCCGTCGTACCTGAGCGGCGTCGTGCCGCGTGAGGACCCGCGCGTGGTGTACGTGCTGGGCCAGCCGGGCGCGGGCAAGTCGACGACGGCCAGGATGGTCCGCCGGGCCATGCGCCCGGGTACGACCCACCTGGTGGGCGACGACTTCAAGGTGTCCCACCCGGACTACCTGCGCCTGCTGCAAGAGGACCCGCGCAACGCCGGCGCCGCTGTCCGCGCCGACTACCGGGCCTGGTTCGCCGAAGCCGAGGAGTACGTACGCCGGCAGCGCGGGGACGCCCTCGTAGAAGGCGCCCCCGGCAGCATCCCCGAGTTCCTCGCCGGCGCGGAGCCCTTCCACCGCGCCGGGTACCCGGTCGAGCTCGTGGTGCTGGCCGTCCGGGAGGCGGACAGCCGCCTCGCCACCGCCCTGCGCTACGCCCGCGCCCAGAAGCTGGGCATCAACGGGCGCTTCACCTCCCGCACCGGGCACGACCAGTGCTTCCGCGCGCTCACCGACATCGCCGACATCGCCGCGGGCCACCCGGCGATCTCGGCCGTGACCCTGATCCGCCGTGACGGCCAGGCCCTGCTGCGCTCCGAGCACGGCAGCACCCAGCTGGCCCGGGCGCTCGCCGCGGAGCGGGCCCGCCCCTACACCGAGGCGGAGGCAGCCGCGTTCCTGGCGCTGCACCGGGCGCTGCGGGCGGTGCTGCCACGGCACCGGCGGGAGCTGGACGAGATCGCGGGGCTGGCCCGGCCGCTGATGCCGTCCGGGATGCAGCCGGCTCGAATCGGTCGGCCCCGCCCCGTGGTGTGGCCGCTGCCCCTGCCCGCCGGGCGCTATGCCTGCTCGGTGAGTCCCTTCAGTCGGGCCGCGTAGTCGGCTGCGATACGGGCAGCATCGCCGGGGCCAGCGGTCTCCAGGCGCGCCTGGTCGTCGATCGCGGCCTGCCTGGCCGCCTTCAGCTGCTCGATCCGCTCGTCCTGCGGGACGGGCGCCCGGCGCTCGTCGACGATGCGGGCGTTGTAGAAGGCGATGACCTCCCGCACGGCGTCGCGCGCGAGCTGGTCCTCGTCGCCGTCCAGGGGCTCGAAGCCGGCAGTGTTCGGGTCCGACACGGGGACCACCCTTCTGAAATGATCTTGACGGTAAAAGGATCATTCTCCTCCACTTCTGCCGCCGCGTCAGCGGCAGGCGGCAGCATCCACCGCCGAGGGCTGCAGGTCCGCGGCGACCTTGCCGGCGGTGTCCGGCGCGCCGCGAAGCCCGTTCGCCCCGGCCGCACCAGAGGGCCCGTCAGCGAAATCCGGCTCGGCTCGGATCCGGACGCGTGCTCCTGTACGTCTGCGACCTGCATGAACTCGTGTCTGCGGATTGCCCGGACGACAGAGTTCAAAAAATCTTGGAATGGGATGACAGATGAGGCCGCGCCGCGGCGTCTCCCTATCAGGACCAGCTTCCTCGGTCTGTCGGACTCGGTCCCTCACTGGGCCGAGGGTCCGAGACGCCCTACCGGTAAAGGAGCCGTCGATGCTGATCGGCGACCCCTTCTATCCGTGCTGCACCGGCACGGCGCCCGCCCAGGTGACTGTGCTGGCGCCGCGTCGAGCAGCAGGGGGGCAGGTGGGTGCCACACCCGCCCGCTCGCACCAGCACAACCACGTGCCCTTCCAGCTGTCGTGCGGCCTCGCCTCCGCCCATCAGCCCCGGACGGCCACGGCGCAGGAATTCGACAAAGAGTTCGTCGACTTTCTCGAAGCGAACGTTGAGCGGCTGTTCCGAATTGCCTTCCGGCAAGAGAAGAACTATCACCGGTCGCAGGACGCCCTCCAGGTGGCCACGGAAAAATTGTGGCTCAACTGGAATCGCATCCGGCGCACGGTCGAGAACAGGCCGCGATACGCGAGCACCTGCGTAATCAAAAGTTACTACGACCTGCTGAGAAAAGAGAGGAGTGAAAGTGGAAAAGCAGTCCAGTTACGGCTAGAGCGTGAGGTACTGGATCGGGAATATCTCAAAGTCGTGCAGAGAATGCACCTGGCGGGAATGCTGAAACTCCTGCCGGCCAGGCAGCGGGATATCGTCACGATGCGGTACTTCGAAGAGATGCAAGTCGCGGACATCGCGACTGAACTGAAGATATCCGTGAGTACCGTCGGTCGAGAAGAGAAGAAGGCGATGGCCCTTCTCAGAGAAGCCGAGAAGCAGGAATAGGGAGGGAGGCGGCCATGGACGTTGAACAACGTCTCGAGGCGGCCGTAGATCCCCGATCCGGCGAACGGTTCGATGCGGGGGCGTTCCTTGCGCGGGTCCTGCCCGCGCTCGGAATCGCCTACCGCCCGGATGCCAGCGTGGTCGGCCCCCACGGGGCCGACCCATGGCACGGCGGAGTTGAGGGGGATGCCCAGGAGCCGTTTGACCTGCCCAGCAGGGAGGAGCTCCTGGACGAGCTGCACGGGCTCATCCGTGTGGCTGAGGACGAGGAGACAGGAGGCGTCTACCGGAGAATCGCAGAGATCATCGAGGTCGTCGACGAAGAGGAAGCGGCACACGCGTGGTGGCTCCACGCAGCACAGGCCAGCGACGAAGTGGCGGTCGCCAAAGTCGCCGACCTTTCACTGAATGAAAACGAAGAGCGGCCCAGCGCCCTTCAAGAGGTTGAGTCCCTCTCACAGCGGATGCACCTGCTCGAACAATCGAGGGACCAGAAGGGGCGTCAAGCACCTTCAAGTATCGGTCAACGTGATCGGATCGTACCCAGTCGGGCGCACCACCCGACATGATCAGAAAGGAGAACTGATGATATGTGCCATCAGCCCCAGGGAAGGTGACAGTCCTAAGCTGTGCCGGGTAATATCTTGGAAGGAGGCGAAGTAGAGCCCACTGGATCCACGGGTGCGAAAGGAAGGTTAGAGGTCCCTCGGGGGTGAGACCGTAACCATCCAGTTCGACAGTGAGATCTGACCACAACTCCGCCAGGAGCCTGGCCCCACCACACGGTGGGGCCAGGCTCCTCTCATTTATTTTCTCCAGCACTGACCGATTCGAGCCCCTCACGCCGTCTCCTCGATAAATATCCGAGGAGGAGGAGCGGTGAATTCCCAGCACCCGGTCACCGAGACGCCCCACCCGGCGCCGCCCGCGCCGGCACCGGCCAACCAGGCCCGCCGCACGCTCAGCGCCAAAGAGCACCAGCAGATCTTCGACGAGGACATCGTCCCGTCCTTCCTGAACGGCATCACCCCCCACGAGCGCCCCGTCGCCGTATACGTCCTCGGGCAGCCCGGGTCCGGCAAGTCCCGCACCGCCGACCAGCTCCAGCGCGCACTGCGCGCCCGCGGCGCCATCCGCATCTGCGGCGACGACTTCAAGGCGATGCACCCCGACTACCACCGCCTCCTTCGCACGCATCCCCGGACGGCCGGAACCGAGATCCGCGGCGACTACCGCCGCTGGTGCGCACAGGCCGAGGCCTACGTACGGGCCCGCCGCGGCGACCTCATCATCGAGGCCGCCCCCGCCGACGCAGACGACTTCTGGGCCAGCGCCCTGCCCTTCATCGAGGCCGGCTACCGGATCGAGATCGTCGTCCTGGCCGTACGCGCCGCCGACAGCCGGCAAGGCGCCGCCCACCGCTACGTGCTGCTCCAGCAGCAGGGTCTGCCCGCCCGCTTCACCTCCGTGGCCGGTCACGACGCCTGCTACAGCGCGCTGCCCTCCGTGATCGCCAGCGCCCTCGCACACCCGCGGACCTCCAGCGTCCTGGTGACCCGGCGCGGTCTCATCCCGCTTCGCCGGGCCGAAGCCTCCAGCAGCCGCGAGGCGAAGCAGACAGTTTTCGACGCGCTGATCGCGGAACGGACCCGCCCCTACACGCCGGCCGAGGCCGCGACGTTCCTCACCGTCCAGAACACGCTGGCCCGCGCGCTGCCCGAGCATCAGGCCGAGCTGTCGGCGATCACGGCACTGGCCACACCGCTGATGCGGACCTTCGCCGCGCGCGCCATGCTCCCGGCACCGCGGCCCTCGGACGACGCCACACCCCGGCCCACCGCAGCGAGCGCGGTCAGGGCGACGTCAGGTCCCGATAGCGGGCCGCGTACGCGGCGAGGATCCCCGCCACCTCCTCGGCCGTTGCCTCACCCAGCGCGCGCTGATCCTCCAGGCACCCCCGACGTGCCGCCAGCAGCTCCTCCAGGCGTACCTGATCCGGCGCCGCAGCCCGACGTTGCTCCATGATCTGCTCGGAGTACCAGGCGATCACCAGCCGGATCGACTCCTCCGCCGCCCCGTGGCCAACCTCCAGGGCCGGCGTGCATGCGGGAGGCCGCGCACAGTGCGGAAGTTCGTCGGGCACAGCAGGTCGGCCTTCCAGTCGGAGGTCCCGCCATTGTTCAGCGCCCTGCGCTCCGTGCCAAGGAACCCGCACCGCGTGCGCCTCGGGTTGCGCTGCGGCAACAGCACCCACCCAGGCACATGAACCGCAGCCGGGCTTCACCAAAGTCTCGTGATCCGGAGGATCTGGCCGTTGGCCTTGTTCACGCGTTGTGACATGAGCTTCGAAGTCACCAGGGTTTTTGCCAGGGCGGCATCGGGATGCTCCTGGTAAAGGGTCCTGGTCATGCCGCAGATGTCGAAGGTCGAGCTGTACGCGGCGATCCGGCGCGACCACCGTGCCAGGACGAAGACCCGGAAGATCGAGCGCAAGTACAACGTGTCGTGGCGGGGGGCAGGAAGGCCGTGGACTCAGTCCGGCCGGGACCCAGGAAGCAACTGCCGCCGCGACCGACCGCGCCGGATCCGTACAGGCAACTCATCGACGAGATGCCGCGGATGGACCTGGATGCGCCGCGCAAGCAGCGGCACACCATCAGGGGCAGGCGTCGTCGCTGGTGGCGGCGCGGTCGAACCGGAGCAAGGCCGCCCAGGATCTGCGCGGCGGTCACGAGCGGCGCTCGGACGGCCTGCGCTACGGAGTGGAGGCTCCCTGACGCTGCGCCTTGCCCTCGATCTGCTGGCGTGCACCAGGGTCTCCGATGATGATCCGCGAGGTGGCCGGATCATTGGGGACCGATGTGACGGCGACCTGCCCACGGCTCTCTTTCGGACCGCCCTCTTCACCTGGGGCGTACTCGATCACCATGGCGTTTCTGCTGCACAGCACGGATGCCCAGGTCCCGGTGCCTCCGGCCCCGGAGGCACTGTTGTACGGGCCCGCAGGGTAGACGTTGCTCCCCTCACCTTCGGCAGGCCACTTGGACACCAGATGGATTCGCTTTCCCTTGGACTCGTTGTCGGCCAGGACGAGAATTCCACAGGAGCCACTGTTCGCATAGGCGATAAGACGACTCTGGGTGTATTGCAACTCGGCAAGAATCTTCACGGCGCCCTGCACTTCAGCCAGAGGGTCACCGGCAACCGAAATCGGATTCAATTCAGCCAGCGGGCTGACCCGCGTACCGACGGAGGGTGATTCAGGATCAGAGCTGCCACCACCCTCGCATCCTGCGAGTAACAAAATGAGGGCAGCCCCAACGGCTGGAGTCCACTTGTTTCGAGCCATCGGGGCTGCACCTCACTCAGATCGATTATTCAGGGTTTCGTTACTCTGCCCACTGATTGAAGCAGACACCCACGGGCTTGCTGGCCCAGACCCTCTTGCCCGTGGGCAGGCCGCCACCCACACCCACGTACACATCTCCCTCGTACACGTCGTAGAGCGGGAAGGCCTGCACGACTCCCCACTTGCCGTCAGGCACTTCGTAGCGCGTCTCGTTCTTGACCGAGTACGTGTTCGTGACGCTCCAGCCCATGCCCGCCGAGATGTACTTGAGGTCGATGTTGGCCTCCTTCGAGACAACCGTGGCGACGCTCCTCTCGACCGACAGAACGAGCGTGGCCTTGCCGCGCCCGCTCGTCTGCTCAATCAGGTCCGTACCGCACTGCTGGCCTATCCAGTGCGCGTTCTTGATCACACCGTAGTCCTGGGTTCCTGCCGGTGCCGGGGCAACCGGGGTGGTCATCTCAGTGGACGGCAGGCTACTTTCGGCCGCGCCCGCGTTCCTCTTGACCACGGTGTTCGGACCGGGTGTGAAGAATTTGCCGTCTGCGGAGATCGAGCCTGCCGGGCGTAAGGAGTCGGTGCCCTTGGCATAGGAAACTCCGGACCCCAGGGTCGCGGTCAGGGCGACAGCCAGTCCGGCTGCGGCCGCGAGCGTAGCGATTCCTCGCCCCTGCGGTCGGGAAGCAATCTTCTTCATGACACTCCTCAAAGTGAGATTGAAGGTACGGGCCCGTTGAAAATCGAAGGAATCGTGTACGGGCCCGGTTGCGCGGAATCCTGTTCGTTTTCCATCGAGGCGGTCAACCGACCCCATCGGAGTGTGTTCCAGGTCACACAGAAGGCTCATGTCAACCTCAAAAGCAAAGTGTGTTTCTAGCCGAAACGGCTTGTTGTATATGGAATGTATTCCCTGGCCCTTTTGGTGGGGGCGGCGAAAAATTCCCATCGTGGCGAAATTTGACATGGCTGCCGTCCAGGGAGTGTTCAGCGGCTTATGGCCATCAGTCGGCCGGCACCCGGAGGATCCGTCAGGCGGGATCCGTTCGGCATCTGCCGTGATACGCCCGGCCGCCCTTCCCGGCTTCGCACGAAGCCGGGCGATCCGCGAGATGCTTCCTCCAAACGAAGTGCAGTGCACATAGGTTGAGCACAGTTGATCAACGAGGCCGGGGGCGTTGTGGCAGGCAGGGATCTCAGGGCGCTGTTCAGTACGAACGACCGCACGGTGGCGACGTCGGAGGCGTTCACGAACCGTCAGGCGCAGTGGGAGCTGGTCGCGGCGGCGCTGGCCGAGCACCTGCGGCATGTCGCGGACCCCGGCTTCGACGTCGAGGACCTGGAGCGGCCGCGGAACAACGTCATCGTGTTCCACGGGGTCGGCGGAATCGGCAAGACGACCCTGTCGAGGAAGCTGGAGGCCGCGCTCGCGGGCGCCGACCAGCGGCCGGCGCAGTGGGGCGAGCCCGCCTGGTCCGGCGAACGCATCCTGCCCGTGCGCATCGACCTGTCGCGCTCGGCGAGCACCTCGTTCGAGGACCTGGTGCTCACCATCCGCGCCGCGCTCGCCGAACTCGGTCAGCCGCTGCCCGCCTTCGACATCGCGCTGCGCCGCTACTGGGAACAGCAGCACCCCGGCGAAAGCCTGGAGGAGTACCTGACCCGTGGTGGCCTGGCCGCGAAGTTCGGCAAGGCGATGCCGCAGCAGATGCAGTCCGCGCTCTCCGACGTCGCCCAGGCCCTGCTCCTGCCCGGCACCGTCGGCTCCGCCGTCGGCGCCCTCACCGGCTCCCTGGTCAAGGCGCTGCGCGAACGCCGACAGACGGTCCGGGCGCTGGCCGGCTGCGCCCGGCTGGAGGACCTGCTGGACGCCGAGCCGGACCTGGACGCCCTGTCCTTCTACCCGCACCTCCTGGCCTGGGAGCTCGCCCAGCTGCCCGCGAACAAGAAGACGATGCCCGTCATCCTGCTCGACACCTTCGAGGACGTCGGCGACCGCACCCACCGCGACCTGGAACGCCTGATCCAGCGGGTGGTGTGGCTCATGCCGAACGCGTTCTTCGTCGTCACCGGCCGATCACGCCTGCAGTGGGCCGACCCCGGCCTCCAGGGACAACTCGACTACACCGGCCCGACCGCATGGCCGAGCCTGACCTCCCCCGCCGGCAGCGTCCCGGCAGCCCGCGCCACCCGACCGGCCACGGGCCACGGGCGACAGGTCCTCGTCGGCGACTTCTCCCCCGAGGACTGCGACGACCACCTCGCCCGCCGACTCACCCGCGACGGCCGGCCCCTCATCAGCGCCGACATCCGCCAGGTCATCACCGACCGCTCCCACGGCCTTCCCCTCTACCTAGACCTGGCCGTCATGCGCTTCCTCGAACTCCGCCGCACCGGCCACACCCCGGTCCCGGCCGACTTCGACCACGACTTCCCCGCACTGATCGCCCGCACCCTGTCCGACCTCACCCCCGACGAGCGCCACGTGCTGCGCTCGGTCGCCCTGCTCGACTCCTTCGACCTGACCCTGGCCACCGCGGCCGCCGGACTCCAGCACGAGGCGCCGGCCTTGCGGCTGATCGAGCGGCCCTTCGTCCGCGAGAACCCCTTCGGGATCTGGCCCTACCACCTGCACGGCCTGATCCGCTCCACCATCCGCAGCACCGACGACCACGCCGACGACCGCTGGTCCCCCCGCGACTGGGAACAGGCCGCCGCCCGGGCACTGGCCGCGCTCGGCGCCCAGTGGCAGGACCACACCGGCCGGGACCGGATCCTCCTGGTCGGATGCCTGCGCCAAGGACTCGCCCTGGCCCGAGACTTCCACCTCGACCTCGACTGGCTCACCGACGCCGCCTGGTCATACGTCGGCGACTCGGTCTGGGAGCCGATCGCCCCACCGGCCCGCCCCGACGCCGACACAGCCCTGGAGACCCCGGCCGACGCCCTCGTCGAGCTCCTGGCCGCCCTCGCCCGCCGCCAGCACGAACACCGCTCCCTCACCGCCTCCCGCCTCGCCGCAGTCACCCGGACCGGACTGCTACCCACCGACGTGCACGAGATGGCCGTCTACTACCTGGCCAAGGCGCAGCGCGACCTCGGCGACTCCGCCGGCTCACGTGCCGGGATGCAGCTCGTCGCCGACGGCGACGGCCGCCTCGCCCCCGCCGCCCGCCGCGGCCTCGCCCACCTCGCCCGCCTCGCCGGCGACTTCCCCACCGCGCTCACCACCGCCCGCACCCTCGGCTGGGCCGGCCGCCAGCACCGCATCGAAGGCGACATCCTGTGGCCCCACGGCGACATGCACCGAGCGGCCGACGCCTACGCCACCGCACGCGACCAGGCAGAGCACCACGGCGTCGCCGGCGAACGCGCCACCAGCCAGGCCCAGCGCGCCCTCGTCCTCGCCTTCACCGAACCCGACCGCGCGGACGACGAGCTCCACCTCGCCGAGCAGTACCTCACCGGCCTCGACCTCCGCGCCACCGGCTTCACCTTGCGGATCGCCGCCCTCGTGCGTGATGCGGGCACGCTCCACGGCCTCGGCGCCGCCCGCGCGCTGCGTACGGAGATCCGCGACGCGGGCATCACCGCGGCCGAAGCCGTCCTTGAACTCGCCCTCGCCTTCCACCACGCCGTCGCCGACGAGCCGGCCAAGGTCCGCGCGGTCATCGACCGCCTGAGCGAACTCACCCGGGGCGGCGACTACGCCTACTACGTCGACATCGCCCACTACATGGCAGACCTGCCCCTGCCCGGTCCCCCCGCTACGCAGTGGATCGACGGGACCGACACCGTACGCGCCCGCTGGCAGGACCTCGTCCGCACCCGCCGCGTCCACATCGGCCGATAGCCACAACCGCCTCGCCGCGTGGGGCAAGGGTTCGGGGGATCGCACCGCGCACGGATCGGGG
>NZ_JBGBPT010000135.1:14729-16614 GCF_041106355.1 Streptomyces sp. BF23-19
CATGCGGTCCGGGCCCGGATTTTGCCCTGGCCAGCTGTTCAGCCGCAGGGGCATGAGGTCACTGTGTGTCGGTGCTCTTGCCCGCGAGCGTGGACAGCAGCTCGACCATGGTCGTGTTCACCGTGCGCTGCTCGTCGATGAAGCCGTCGATCTTCCGCTCCAGGCCCTCCAGACGCTGGGTTACAGCGCTCACCTGGCCGGTGAGGTTCTCGACCTTCTGATCCAGATTGCCGACCTGCAGGCGCACTGCGGTGAGGTCGGACTTGATGATCCCGAACTCACGGGAGTCCAGAGCCGCGACCTCTTCGAAACGCCGGGTCAGGGCAGCGAGCTCGCTGTGGGCGATGGGGTCCTCGGGCACGCGGCTACTCCTGCCAGATCACAAAACCGCAGATAAGAAGACCCCACGATATCGCGCCCGCACCCCCGTACGACCTCCGGTTCCGCAGACCTCTCGATGTTGGCGGTGACCGATCTGGTACGACGGGAGACACGCGCTAGCCCTCCCCGGCCGCGAGAACCTGCTCCAGCAGCGCGCCGAGCTGGTCGAGTTGGGCCTCTGCGAGGGGGGCGAGTGAGCGGTCCACCTCGGCGGCGACCCGGCGCTCGCCCTCCTGCCGGATCTCTTCGCCGTGCGGGGTGAGGGCATGCCGGACCGCCCGGCCGGGGCCGGGGACGCGTTCGATGAGGCCCCGGGCTGCCATCCGGGCGGCGAGGGTGCCGAACGCCTGGTCGGTCTGGAAGGTGAGCTGGGCCAGGTCATGCAGCGAGGCGTCCGGGTGGGCGTGCAGATGGCGGAGGGTGTCCCACTGCGCGAGGGAGACGCCGAGCGGGGCGAGGGTGGCGGTCAGCGCGCGGTGGTGGCGGTTCTGGAGGCGCTTCACGGCGAGCGCGACCTGCTGCGGGGTCCGGGTCACGGGATTCAGGCTAGCGCAAACCAGCCTGCTGATCTAAGGTTGCTTATATAAGCATGTTGATTAGCGAGCCTCGACGCGGCCGCAGTTATCCCCCGGGAGAGCCCATGAACGCCACCGCCCCCGTCCCGTTCACCGTCAACGAGACCGGCTCCGGCCGCCCCGTCCTGCTGCTTCACGGCGGTGCCGGGCCCGCCTCCATGGGGCCGTTCGCCGCGCTCCTGGCCGAGCGCCACTCCGCCCGGGTGCTGCTCCCCACCCATCCCGGCTTCGACGGCACCCAACGCCCCGCCACCCTGGACGGCATCCGCGCGCTGGCCGCTGCGTACACCGCGCTGCTGGCCGAGCGCGGGCTGACCGGGGTCACCGTGGTGGGCAACTCGATCGGCGGCTGGATCGCAGCCGAGATGGGCCTGCTGGACGAGGGGCGGATCGCCGCCTCCGTCATCCTCAACGGCGTCGGGATCACCGTGCCCGGCCACCCGCTCGCCGACTTCTTCGCGCTCCGCCCCGACGAGGTGGCCGCGCTCTCCTTCCACGACCCGGCCCGCTCCCCGCTCGCCGCCGCCGACCGGTTCACCCAGGCCCAGCGCGCCACGATGGCCGCCAACCGCGAGACACTGTCGGCGTATGCGGGCCGGGAGATGGCCGACCCGACGCTGGCCGGGCGGCTGGCGGCGACCCGCGTTCCCACCCTGGTGGCTTGGGGCACCGCCGACCGGATCGCCTCGCTGGGCTACGGCGAGGCGTACGCAGCCGCCATCCCCGGCGCCGTCTTCCGACCGCTGGCCGACACCGGACACCTCCCGCAACTGGAGACGCCGGAGACGGTGCTCGCAGCCGTCGCGGAGTTCACCACGCCTAGTGACCTGGTTTTGAGGTCTGGGCTCGCCTCATGAGGCGTGTTCTGTTTCAGATCTTGGGTTCCGCCTGACGGCGCTGGTTTCCGTCCGGTGTCCTGATGTGATGGG
>NZ_JBGBPT010000136.1:0-16517 GCF_041106355.1 Streptomyces sp. BF23-19
TACACGGCAGCCCCGGCAGCACGCCGAGGCACGGCACCGGACGACGCGAACCTGACCGACAAGATCCGAAAGAGACGGCCTAGGGGGTGTCCTGCCGACCACGCTCCCTGATCCGCCTGACCGACAAGGCACCCCCTAGAACGAACGCCACCGCGTCTCCCGGTCGCCGTGCCTGAGGGAGGCCACCCGGCGGCGGAATTCGGCCAGTGCAGCCGGGTTGGCGGGGGCGTGCTGGGCGACCCAGGCACAGCCGGCCGTCTCCCGGGCGCCGCGCAGGACCGCGCAGCCCTCCCAGTCGCGGACGTCCCACCCGTACGCCGCCACGAAGGCCTCGTACTGCTCGGCCGGCATGCCGTACCGGTCGCGGGAGAGCGCCATGACCACCAGATCGTGCTCGCGCAGATCGGCCGACACGGTCTCCAGGTCGACCAGGACCGGGCCGTCGGGGCCCACGTGGACGTTGCGGGGCAGGGCGTCGCCGTGGATCGGGCCCCGGGCCAGCCGCGGGGTCAGGGCCGCCAGCTCACCGGCGTAGGCGTCCCGGCGGGCCCGCAGATAGGCCGCGTCCGCCGGGTCCACGGCGTCCCCCGCCAGCCGCAGCCAGCGCTCGACCCCGGCCAGCAGGTCCCGCGCGGGCAGGGCGAAGGGCGGCTCGGGCAGCGCGTGCACGAGGCGCAGCAGCGCCGCCAGGTCCTCCGGCCCCGCGGGCCGTACCGCGTCCGGCAGCCGGTGCCACAGGGTCAGCGGGTGCCCGTCCACCAGCCGCGGCTTCGGCTCGGCCGCGCGGACCGCCGGGATCCCGGACGCGGCGAACCAGCCGGACACCGCGAGTTCCCGTTCCGCCCGCTCCAGCAGCGCCGCCTCCCGTCCCACCTTCACCACCAGGTCGCCGATGGCGAAGACCGCGTTCTCGCCGAGCGCGAGGAGCACCGCCGCACCCGACGTGCCCGGCGTGCCCCTGGTCAGGCCCGCTGCCGCCAGTACGTTCCGTGCCCGCGCCTCGTCCATACCGTCGCTCCCGCCCCTCGCCGTGGATCCGCTCCCGCCCGTCAGTATGTGGTGGCTTCCGGCAGGTGGCCCGATCCTGGAGTCATGTGCGCCGAACCTGACGGACGCGCCGACCGGGGTCCCTCGGTCGTGACGCGGCGCGCCCTGCGCACCACCCTCTCCGCGTGCACCTCGTTCTTCGTGTGCCTGTACGCGCTGGACCGGCCGGTGGCGGCGACGTACGCGCTGTTCGCCGCGGTGTCGATGGCCGCCCTCTCCCACATCCCCGGCACCGGACGCCAGCGGGCGGCAGTCATGGCCAAGACGACTCCCGCGGCGTGGCTGCTGCTGACGATCGGCACCTACCTCGCGATCCGGACCTGGAGCGCCGTGGTCGGCATGCTCCTGATCGGCTTCTTCCTGGCCTTCGTGGCGGCGGCCGGGCCCCGCGCGGCGGGCGCCGCCCCGGGGCTGCAGCTGCTCTACATCCTGCCGTGCTTCCCGCCGTACGCGCCGGACACCCTCCCCGAACGGCTCGCGGGGGCGACCTTCGGCCTGCTGCTGCTCGTCCTAGCCGAGGTCTTCGTCCTGCCGGAGAAGCCCGGACCCACCTACCGTCGGATGGCCGCCGACGCGGTCGACACCGCCGCCCGCTGCGTCGCCGAGCTGGGCCGCGCCCCGTACACGCTGTCCGCCGCCTCCGCGGAGACGGCCAAGGAGGCCGGCGGGTCGCTCCGCCCCTTCCGGGTCGACGAGGCCGACCGCCCCGCCGGGCCGGGCCTGCGCGACCGCGCCCTGTCCCACGCGGGCCTGGCCGCCCGCACGCTCCTGGCCCGCCTGGTGAACCTGCCCCCGCCACCCCCGCCCCCGGGCCCGGTGCCGATGGAGCAGGAGCCCGAGGTGCTGACCGCGGTCGGCCGGGCCGTCTCCGAGACCGCCGACCTGCTGGACGGCCGGGCCGGCACGACCGAAGCGGCCGACGTCCTGCGGCGCGTACGGGAACAGGCCGCCGCCTCGGCGGCGCGGGAGGCACCCACGACCGCCGCGCGGGGCCGTCGGCGGGCGGCGGTGCTGGAGGTGACCGACGCGGCCGTGGCCCTGGCGACGGCCGCCGAGCTGGCCGTACGGGGCCGGCGCGCGCGGGTGCCCGAGGACGTCGACTCGGGCCGGTTCTGGTACGCGGGCAGGCGTGCGCCGAGCCTGTGGTGGCACCGGCTGGCGGGCCACGCCGGGCCGCGCTCCGTGTACTTCCAGAACGCCGTCCGGATCAGCCTCGCGCTGGCGGCCGCCCGCACGGTCGCGGGCGTGGACTCGTTGCCCCACGGCTTCTGGGCGATGCTGGCCGTCCTCAGCCTGACCCGGACCACCGCCGCCCAGACCCGGGCGACCGTACGCGTGGCGATCACCGGCACCATGCTCGGCGCCCTGGTCACGGGGTTGCTGCTGGCCCTGATCGGCGGTCACACCACCGTCTACGCGATCGCCCTGCCGTTCGTGATGCTCACCGCGTTCCGGGTGGGGCCGGTCCGGGGCGTGGGCTGGGCCCAGGGCCTGTTCACCCTCACGGTGGCCTTCGTCTTCGCCCAGCTGGCGCCCGTGACCTGGCAGCTGGCCGAGGTCAGGATCCTGGACGTGATCATCGGCAGCCTCATCGGTGTGGTGTTCGGCGTGCTCGCCTGGCCGCGGGGGGCGCAGCGGGAGCTGCACCGGGCGGTCGCCCTGCTGCTGACGACGGAGGCCGAGACGGTCGAGCGCGCCACGGCCGTCGTGGTGGAGGGAGGGCCGGGGCACGTCCCCGACGACCGGCCGCTCCAGCACGCGCTGACCATGGCGGAGTCCGCGTTCGCCCAGCACCAGAGCGAGCCGCGGACGACGACCGAGGACCCGGCCACGGACTGGCAGGCGGCCATGATGTCGGGCCACCACGTGCTGTGGGGCTCACGGCGGCTGTTCGTCCGCGGCGGTCCGGCCGTCGGGCCGGCGAACGGAGCCCGGCTGGACCACCGGGCGGCCGGGGTGGCCACCCGGATGCGGAAGGCGGCCGAGTGGGCGGGTGCGGGGGCGGGTGAGGCCGCGGACGCCGCGGATCCGCGGAGCGGACCGCCCGTTCCCGGCGGGCCCGCCACGGACGGTCCGCCGGGGGTCTCCTCGCCGCGGTTCTTCGCCGCGCTCGCCTGGCTCAACTCCCTCGATGTCGACGTCGACCGCATGACGGGCTCGGATCACCCGTCCGGCCCATCGGACACGAACGGCTCGTCCGGGCCGTCGGGTCCGTCGGATCGGCCGGGACCCTCCGATGCCTCCCGGCCGTCGGGTCCTTCCTGAGTCCGTCGAAATGAGTTGCACGAGACGTATCGTCTCGTTTATCGTTCGATCATGACCACAGCGAAGCCCGCCCACATCGCCATGTTCTCCATCGCCGCCCACGGGCACGTGAACCCGAGCATCGAGGTGATCCGGGAGCTCGTGGCCCGGGGCCACCGCGTCAGCTACGCCATCCCCGCCTCCTTCGCCGAGAAGGTCGCGGAGACCGGCGCCACGCCCGTGATCTACACCTCCACCCTCCCCACCGACGACGAGCCGGAGGCCTGGGGGACCGAGCTCATCGAGAACCTGGAGCCGTTCCTGAAGGACGCAGTCCAGGCGCTCCCGCAGCTCGCCGCCGCCTTCGAGGGCGACGAGCCCGATCTCGTCCTCCACGACATCACCTCCTACCCCGCGCCCGTGCTCGCCCACCGCTGGGGGGTCCCGGCCGTCTCGCTCTCCCCGAACCTCGTCGCCTGGGAGGGGTACGAGCAGGAGGTGGCCGAGCCGCTGTTCGCCGAGCTGAAGGCCTCCGCGCGCGGACAGGCGTACTACGCCGCCTTCGCCGACTGGCTCACCGAGAACGGCCTCGGCGAGGACGTCGACCGCTTCCAGGGCCGCCCGCGGCGCAGCGTCGTCCTCATTCCCCGGGTGCTCCAGCCGCACGCCGATCGCGTCGACGGGTCCGTGTACACCTTCGTCGGCACCTGTCAGGGCGATCGCAACACCGCCCAGGGCACGTGGCAGCGGCCCGCGTCCGCCGAGGGCAAGAAGGTCGTACTCGTCTCGCTCGGCTCCACCTTCACCAAGCAGCCGGCCTTCTACCGCGCCTGCATCGAGGCCTTCGCGGACCTGCCCGACTGGCATCTCGTCCTCCAGATCGGCAAGTTCACCGACGAGGGAGACCTGGGTCCGGTCCCCGCCGGTGTGGAGGTGCACCGCTGGGTCCCCCAGCTGGACATCCTGCGCCAGGCCGACGCCTTCATCACGCACGCGGGCGCCGGCGGCAGCCAGGAGGGGCTCGCCACCGCCACCCCGATGGTTGCCGTCCCGCAGGCCGTCGACCAGTTCGGCAACGCCGACATGCTCGTCTCGCTGGGCGTGGCCCGCCATGTCCCGATGGCGGAGGCGGACGCCGCGACCCTGCGCGAGGCGGTCCTCGGGCTGGTCGCCGACCCCGAGGTCGCCGCCCGCGCGGAGGCCGTCCGCGCCGGGATGGCCACCGAGGGCGGCACGCGGCAGGCCGCCGACCTCATCGAGGCCGAATTGTCGTAGGAGGGCCAGTACACGGGCGCCCCTCCGCCTTGCGAGGCACCGCACCGGACGACCCGGGCTCACCCGACAAGATCCGGAAGAGACGGCCTAGGCCGTCGCGTGTCGGGCGGCGTCCTTGCGGGCCAGGTCGCGGGAGCGGCGGGCCGGACCGCTCCAGCCGCAGGTACAGACGGCCAGGCAGAACGATCCGCGGTCGGCGGTGGATGTGGTGTGGCCGGTCGGCGGCTCCGGCTGCGCGTGCGGCCTCGGGAGCGGCAGGGAGTCGAGCGGAGGGACCAGGGTCGCGTCGGTAGGCGGTTCCACAGGTCCACGGTACCGGGGCGGGCGGCGCGCGGGGAGGGTGCGACCCCGTGACGGGAAACCCCGGACCTCGTTAAACGGAGCGGGTGGGGGCCTCGGGCAAGCGGCGGTCATGCGTTGGGGGTTGGCAGGCGATGGTGGATCACCAGCACAGGCGGCCGCGCGGGCGTGCGGGTGAGGCGGTACTCGCCGCCGGCATCACCCTGGCGGTCTCGACGATGACCGGGTGCGCGGGCGACGCGAGCGACCGCCGACCCCCGGCGGACGCGGCGGCGGTGGTCCGCGGCGCCGCCGACGCACTCGCGAGGACCGGCAGTGCCCGGGCCCGTACGGCCATGGAGATGGCGACGGGCGGCACTCGCGTCACGATCCGCGGCGAGGGCGGGGTCGACTTCAAGAAGCGGATGGGCCAGCTCCTTGTGATGCTGCCGGCCGATGTGAAGGGCAAGACCGAGCACCGGCCCATCACCGAACTGCTCGTGCCCGGCGCGCTCTACATGAAGAACCGGGGCGCGGGCGTCCCGGACGACAAGTGGGTCCGGGTCGACACGACGACCCTGAACGACGGGAACCTGGTCACGGGCGGGGCCACCGATCCGCTGGTCGCGGCCGAGCTGCTGCGGGGCGCGCAGGAGGTGACGTACGTGGGGGAGACCGAGGTGGCGGGCACCAAGGTGCGGCACTACCGGGGGACCACGGACATCGGGCGGGCCGCGGGGAGCGCGTCGCCGGAGGTACGGGGGGCACTGGCGGCGGCGGCGAAAGGGTTCAGCACGGACACGGTGCCGTTCGACGCCTACCTCGACGAGGAGGGGCGCTTGCGGAAGGTCAGGCATCGGTTCACGTACGTCAACAATGGCGTGATCGATGTGTCCTCGACCACGCTGCTGTACGGATTCGGGACGCCGGTGACCGTCGTATTGCCCGCAAGTAGGGACATTTACGCCGGGAAGATCTCCGACCAGTGAGGCGGAGGGGGAGCGGGCGGCGCGATCGGGCCACGGTCGGGTATCCGGAAATGGTCCATCCGTGTCATGCGGGGGACGGCACGGCCTCCCTACGCTGAGAAGCCGGGCGCCGGCGCGTGGTGCGGTGCGGTATGACCGATGACGGCCGGTGGCCGGTGGCAGATTGAGGTGACACGCGTGACTCCCGCAGGCGGTACGACGGTGCAGGACCACGTTGCTCTCGCCGAGATCGAGCTGTGTGGTGAGCTGATCATCGCTGCGTCGGCGGCCGCGGAGGAGCGGCTGAGCCTGGACCGTATCGACGAGGTCCTGCTCGGGCACTAGCCGGTCGCCTCCCGGCGGGTCGCGGCGGGTCGCGGACGGTGCCGGTGTCCGGCCGCCTGTCGGCGGACGCGCCGCTGCTGGGGCTCGGCCCCGGACCCCGCGCCTCGAACGCCGGCGGGCCGGGCTATCGGGGCCGGAGGGCGCGCCTCGAACGCCGGCCCGGCCGGGTGTGCGGCCGGGTCAGGTGCGCAGGAGGCGGGCGATGGCTTTCGTGGCCTCCTCGACCTTGGCGTCGATCTCGGTGCCGCCCTTGACCGCCGCGTCCGCGACGCAGTGCCGCAGGTGCTCCTCCAGCAGCTGGAGCGCGAAGGACTGCAGTGCTTTCGTGCTCGCCGAGACCTGGGTGAGTATGTCGATGCAGTAGACGTCCTCGTCGACGAGTCGCTGGAGGCCGCGGATCTGGCCCTCGATCCGGCGCAGCCGCTTGAGGTGCTCGTCCTTCTGGTGGTGGTAGCCGTGGACGGCTCCGGAGCCCTCCGCCTCGATGGTCGTCATACGTCCTCCCGTGGTCCGGAACGAGGGGTGCATGCCGAACGCATACCCCTCATGGGTATAGGATACTGGGCCGCGCCGCCCGGGGCAGGGGTCCCTGGTCCTCACTCTGCCCGATGGAGGACACTGGGGAACGGCCGGTTAGCCGTGGCCGAGGGATGCGCCTAGCATCAGCCTGACCGAATCCAATGCACCCCGAGGACCTCACGTGCGATTTCGTCTGACCCCCAGGGAGACGAGCTTCTACGACATGTTCGCCGCATCCGCGGACAACATCGTCACGGGCTCCAAGCTCCTGATGGAACTGCTCGGAGCGGACTCCTCCGCCCGGGCCGAGATCGCGGAGCGGATGCGGGCAGCGGAGCACGCGGGGGACGACGCCACTCACGCGATCTTCCACCAGCTGAACTCCTCCTTCATCACGCCGTTCGACCGCGAGGACATCTACAACCTGGCCTCGTCGCTCGACGACATCATGGACTTCATGGAGGAGGCCGTCGACCTCGTCGTCCTCTACAACGTGGAGGAGCTCCCCAAGGGTGTCGAGCAGCAGATCGAGGTGCTGGCGCGCGCGGCCGAGCTGACCGCCGAGGCCATGCCGCACCTGCGGACGATGGACAACCTGACCGAGTACTGGATCGAGGTCAACCGCCTCGAGAACCAGGCCGACCAGATCCACCGCAAGCTGCTCGCCCAGCTCTTCAACGGCAAGTACGACGCCATCGAGGTGCTGAAGCTCAAGCAGATCGTCGACGTGCTCGAAGAGGCGGCCGACGCGTTCGAGCACGTCGCGAACACGGTGGAGACCATCGCGGTCAAGGAGTCCTGAACCTCGTGGACACCTTCGCTCTGGTCGTGACCATCGGTGTCGCGCTCGGCTTTACCTATACGAACGGTTTCCACGACTCGGCGAACGCGATCGCGACCTCCGTCTCGACGCGGGCACTGACCCCGCGCGCGGCGCTGGCGATGGCGGCCGTGATGAACCTCGCCGGAGCCTTCCTCGGTAGTGGCGTCGCCAAGACGGTCAGCGAGGGCCTGATCGAGACGCCCCAGGGCACGCGGGGCATGTGGATCCTGTTCTCGGCGCTCGTCGGTGCGATCGTCTGGAACCTGATCACCTGGTACTTCGGTCTGCCCTCGTCCTCCTCGCACGCGCTGTTCGGCGGCATGGTGGGCGCGGCGCTGGCGGGCGGCACCGGTGTCATCTGGAGCGGGGTGATCGACAAGGTCGTCATCCCGATGTTCGCCTCGCCGGTCGTCGGTCTGGTGGCCGGTTATCTGGTGATGGTGGTCATCCTGTGGATGTTCCGCCGCTCCAACCCGCACAAGGCCAAGCACGGCTTCCGTATCGCGCAGACCGTGTCGGCCGCCGCCATGGCGCTCGGCCACGGTCTCCAGGACGCGCAGAAGACGATGGGCATCGTCGTGATGGCGCTGGTCATCGCCGACGTGCAGAGCGCCGACGATGCGATCCCGGTCTGGGTCAAGGTCGTGTGCGCGGTGATGCTGTCGCTGGGTACGTACGCGGGCGGCTGGCGCATCATGCGCACCCTCGGCCGCAAGATCATCGAGTTGGACCCGCCGCAGGGCTTCGCGGCCGAGACCACGGGCGCCTCGATCATGTTCGGCTCGGCGTACCTCTTCCACGCGCCGATCTCCACCACCCACGTGATCACCTCGGCGATCATGGGTGTGGGTGCGACCAAGCGCGTGAACGCGGTCCGCTGGGGCGTCGCCAAGAACATCGTCCTGGGCTGGTTCATCACGATGCCGGCCGCGGCCGTGGTCGCCGCGCTGAGCTTCTGGGTCGTCGACCTCGCGTTCGTGTAGGACGCGGGAAGCGCCCAGCGGCAACGAAAGCGGCAACGAAAGCGGCAACGAAAGCAGGAACGAAAGCGGGCCGGCTCCCCCCACCCAGGGGGAGCCGGCCCTTTTTCTTTCTTTCGCCTTGCGGTGGCACCGCCATGCAGCACCGCAGGACGTTCGGTCCCGGTTTAGCCGAAGCGACCCGAGATGTAGTCCTCGGTCGCTTGGACGGACGGGTTCGAGAAGATCCGGTCCGTGTCGTCGAGCTCGATGAGCTTGCCGGGCTGTCCGACGGCCGAGAGGTTGAAGAAGGCGGTGCGGTCCGAGACGCGGGCCGCCTGCTGCATGTTGTGCGTCACGATGACGATCGTGAAGCGCTCCTTGAGCTCGCCGATCAGGTCCTCGATCGCCAGGGTGGAGATCGGGTCGAGGGCCGAGCAGGGCTCGTCCATCAGCAGGACCTGGGGCTCGACCGCGATGGCGCGGGCGATGCACAGACGCTGCTGCTGGCCGCCGGAGAGGCCGGAGCCGGGCTTGTTCAGGCGGTCCTTGACCTCGTTCCAGAGGTTGGCGCCCTGGAGCGACTTCTCGACGATGTCCGTGAGCTCGGACTTCTTGAAGTTGCCGTTGAGCCGCAGGCCCGCCGCCACGTTGTCGAAGATCGACATGGTGGGGAAGGGGTTCGGGCGCTGGAAGACCATGCCGACCGTGCGGCGGACCGCGACGGGGTCCACGCCGGTGCCGTACAGGTTCTCGTCGTCCAGCAGGACCTTGCCCTCGACACGGCCGCCGGGGGTGACCTCGTGCATGCGGTTGAGGGTGCGCAGGAAGGTGGACTTGCCGCAGCCGGAGGGGCCGATGAAGGCCGTCACGGAGCGGGGCTCCACGGTCATCGAGATGTCGTCGATGGCCTTGTGGGTGCCGTAGAAGGCGGACAGTCCGGAGACGTCGATTCGCTTCGCCATGAGGGGTCACTTCGCTTTCATAAGTCGCGTCAGCGACCGGTCTTCGGGGCCTTCCAGCGGGCGATGCCGCGGGCCACCAGATTGAGGATCATGACGAAGGCGATCAGGACGAGCGCTCCGGCCCATGCCCGGTCGTAGGAGGCTTCACTACCGACCTTGTACTGCTCCCAAATGTAGAGCGGGAGCGAGGACTGGGCGCCTTCGAAGGGGTTGCCGTTGATCAGCTGGGAGCCGAAGACCAGCAGCATGATCGGCGCGGTCTCGCCGGCGATGCGGGCGACGGCCAGCATCACACCGGTGGAGATACCGCCGATGGCGGTCGGGAGCACGACCTTGAGGATCACGCGCCACTTCGGCACACCGAGGGCGAGGGCGGCCTCGCGCAGCTCGTTCGGGACGAGCTTGAGCATCTCCTCGGTGGAGCGGACCACGACCGGCATCATCAGGATCGACAGGGCCATGGCGCCGGCGAAGCCGGAGGGGCCGAAGCCGAGCATCAGGTTCCAGGTCGTCAGGATGAACAGGCCCGCGACGATGGAGGGGATGCCGGTCATGACGTCGACGAAGAAGGTGACGGACTTGGCGAGGCGGCCCTTGCCGTACTCGACCAGGTAGACGGCGGTCAGCAGGCCGATGGGGGCCGCGATCAGCGTGGCGAGGGCGACCTGTTCGATGGTGCCGAGCAGGGCGTGGTAGACGCCGCCGCCCTCGTCGAAGCTGGTCACGCCGTTCATGGAGTGGCTGAGGAAGGTGCCGCTCAGGAGCTTCAGGCCGCGGCTGATCGTGGTCCACATCAGCGAGAGCAGCGGGATGACCGCGAGGACGAAGCAGACCCACACGAGGGAGGTCGCGACGCGGTCCTTGGCCTGGCGACGGTTCTCGATCACCGCGCTGGCGGTGTACGTGATGGCGATGAAGAGCAGTGCCGCGAGCAGACCCCACTGGATCTTGCTGTCGAGGCCGAAGACGAGGCCGATGCCGCAGCCGAGGGCGATCGAGAGGGCCGCGATGGCCGCCGGGGCCCAGCGGGGCAGGCCGCCGCGGGTGAGGCCGGCGGGGGCGGCGGACTTGCGGGCCCGGGTGGGCCGCTGGTCCTGGATTGCGTGGCTCATCAGGCGTTCGCCCCCGAGAAGTCCTTGCGGCGAGCGATGATCAGGCGAGCTGCACCGTTGACCAGCAGGGTGAGCAGGAAGAGGACGAGACCGGAGGCGATCAGCGCGTCGCGGCCGAACTCGTTGGCCTCGTCGAACTTCGCGGCGATGTTCTGCGCGAACGTGCCGCCGCCCGGGTTCAGGATGTGGCCGGAGATCAGGAAGCTCGGGGAGAGGACGGTCGCGACGGCCATGGTCTCGCCGAGCGCGCGGCCGAGGCCGAGCATCGAGGCGGAGATGACGCCGGAGCGGCCGAAGGGCAGCACCGACATGCGGATGACCTCCCAGCGGGTCGCGCCGAGGGCCAGGGCGGCCTCCTCGTTCATGCGCGGGACCTGGAGGAAGACCTCACGGCTGACGCTGGTCACGATCGGCAGGATCATGATCGCGAGCAGGATGCCGACGGTGAAGAGCGAGCGGGCGACGCCGACCTGGGTCTTCTCGAACACGTACGTCCAGCCGAGGTACTCGTCCAGCCAGAGGTTCAGGCCGTTGAGCTGTGGGACGAGGAAGAGGGCGCCCCAGATGCCGTAGATGATCGACGGCACGGCTGCCAGCAGGTCGACCACGTAGGCGAGGGGCGCGGCCAGCTTGCGCGGCGCGTAGTGCGAGATGAACAGGGCGATGCCGACGGCGATCGGGACGGCGATGGCCATCGCGACGATCGAGCTGACGACGGTGCCGAAGAGCAGGACGGCGATGCCGAAGACGGGCGGGTTGGCCGACGCGTTCCAGTCGAAGGTGGTGAGGAAGTTCCCCTCGTTCTTCGACAGGGCGATCGAGGCGCGGTAGGTGAGGAAGGCGGCGATCGACGCCATGATCACCAGGAGCAGGATGCCGGAGCCCTTGGAGAGCCCGGCGAAGATCTTGTCACCGGCGCGGCCGGTGGACCCTCCGCTCTTGGCGACAGGCGGAGCCGTGTCTATCTGGGTGGGTGTGGTGGAAGCCATGGTCTTTCCGGTCTGTGTGGGGGGCAGGCCCCCTGGCGGCGGTGCACCGGATTCCCCCGGGTGAAGGGGAAGGGTCCCCGAGGTGTCGGCTGCCCGGACGGGGGTGGCCGACACCTCGGGGGTCAGGATTTAGCCGAGGCCGTTGATGACCTCGCGGACCTTGGTGTTGATCTCGGCCGGGATCGGCGCGTAGCCGTTCTCGAGGAGGACCTTCTGGCCCGCGTCCGAGGCGGCGTAGTTCAGGAAGGACTTCACGGTCGGGAGCGTCTCGGCCTTGTTGCCCTTGTCGCAGACGACCTCGTAGGTCACCAGGACGAGCGGGTAGGCGCCCTCGGCCTTGGTGGTGTAGTCGAGCTTGAGGGCCAGGTCGGAGCCGGTGCCGGCGATCTTGGCGGCGGCGATGGCCTTGGAGGCGTTCTCACCGCTGGCCTTGACCGGGGCGGCGGCACCGGTGTTCAGGTCGACGGTCTTGATGTTCTGCGAGCTGGCGAAGGAGAGCTCGAAGTAGCCGATCGCACCGTCGACCTGCTTGACCTGGGCGGCGACGCTGGAGGAGCCGGAGGCCGACTGACCGCCCGGGGCGGCCCACTTCTTCGCGGCCTCGTACGGCCAGGCGTCGCCCGCGGTGGCCTTGAGGTACTTGGTGAGGTTCTCGGTGGTGCCCGAGTCGTCGGACCGGTGGAAGGCCTGGATGGCGGTGGAGGGAAGCGTGACGCCGGGGTTCAGCTTCTTGATCGCCTCGTCGTCCCACTTCTTGATCTTGTCGTTGAAGATGTTGGCGACCGTGGCGGCGTCGAGGTTCAGCTTGTCCACGCCGGCGACGTTGAAGCCGAGGGCGATCGGGCCGCCGACCATCGGGAGGTCGATGCCCTGGCCACCGGTGCAGATCTTCTTCGACTCCTCGACCTGCTCCGGCTTCAGCGCCGAGTCGGAGCCGGCGAAACCGACGGTGCCCTGGTTGAAGGCGACGATGCCCTCACCGGAGGAGGAGGACTTGTAGTTCACCTCGACGCCGGAGCAGGCGGCCATGTAGTTCTTGATCCACAGCTCGATCGCGTTCTTCTGCGCGGAGGAGCCGGAGGCCAGGAGCTTGCCCTTGGCGTCGTCGCACTTGATGTCGCCCGCGGCGGCCGCGGAGGGCTTCGCCGAGCCGTCGGCGGTCTTGGTGTTGTCGTCCGAGCCGCACGCCGTGAGGACCAGGGCGCCGGACACGACAAGCGCCCCGAGGGCGGAGGCACGAAGCATGTTCTTGCGCTGAAGCTTCACTTTCGGGTGTTCCTTCCAGAAGCCGCCGGCCGCTTTCTGGATCGGGGCGGCGTGCGAAGAGGACTACGTCGGTTGTGCGCGGCTGAGCTGCTCGACCTCCGGGCGACTCGCTCCGTGCATCACCGAAATTAGGCAGAACAGGTGAAGCAGCCGACCGGGCCGAGTGAACGGATGGTGAACCGTGGCGGACGACCCGGTGCGTCCCGGGCCCACCGCACACAGCCGTCATCATCCGTTACCCCGACGTTATCGCGACGTGACCGCGGGCTCGGGAAGCCAGAGATGCCGGAATGCGAGGCGGGCGGCCTCGACCTCGTGGCGCTGGTCGGCGTGCAGGACACCGAGGGCGTAGGCCGTCGCCGGGGCGATGCGCGGGGTGCGGGCCGCCGTCGCCGAGGCGGTCGCCGCCTCGGCCGCGTCCCGGTGGCGGTCCAGGGCCTCGCCCGCGGCCGCCGGGCGGGTCACGTCCTCGCCGAGGGCCTCCCGGGCGTAGCGGTGGGCCCGCAGCAGGCGGCGTACCTCGTGCCAGGGCCCGTCGTGGTCCGCGTTGTACGAATGGGCCCCGTCGACCGGGGGCAGGGCCGCGACCGCCGCCGACAGTCGGGTTTCGGCCACGGCCGCCAGCGGGACGAGTACCTCCGACACCCGGCCCCGGGCCGCGACCGCGTCCAGCGGGACCTCCGAGGCCAGCACCGCCACCGCGTCCGCCACCGCGTGGAAGCGGGAGGAGCCGAGCGCCTGGAGGGTGGCCGAGTGGGCGCGCGTACGGGCCAGGGTCAGCTGCCGCTCCAGCAGTGCGCCGGCCCGCGCCGAGCCCACCGTCAGCGCGCCGGCCGAACCGCGCGGGGCGGGGAGCTCCGGGGATCCCGACAGCCGGTGCAGGGCGTCCATCAGCCGGGTCAGCCGGGCCGCGTACGCGTGCTCGTCGGCCAGCGTCGAGGACAGCCACACCAGCTCGGTGCGCAGCCCGTCGGCCCAGGAGGACTCGGTCACCACCCGGAAGGTGGCCAGGGATCCGCTGATGCGGCGCGCAGCCCCCCGCAGGCCGCGCGCCGCCTCGCTTCCTTCGGCGGTCCCGCTCGCTGTGCCTTCATCGTGCAGGCGCAGCGCGCGCAGGAAAGCGGTGGCCTGGGCACGCAGGTACGTGCCGAGCACGGCACCCGCGTCCGCCGGCATCGCGGTAATCGGGTCATGGTTTGGCTGAGCCACGCCGGCGCCTCCGGGCGTCTATGAGCGTCTCCTGTACGTGCCGCAGCGGCTGGCCGTCCGCGTCCGTGCTGTGCCGGGTCCACTCGCCGTCCGGGCCCAGGTGCCAGGAGGAGGTGGCGTCGGACATCCCGGTTTCCAGCATCCGGTCCAGTGCCGCGCGGTGGGCCGGGTCGGCGACCCTGACCAGTGCCTCGATACGGCGGTCGAGGTTGCGGTGCATCATGTCGGCGCTGCCGATCCACACCTCGGGTTCGCCGCCGTTGCCGAAGGCGAAGACCCGGGAGTGTTCCAGGAAGCGGCCGAGGATCGAGCGGACCCGGATGTTGTCCGAGAGCCCGGGGACCCCGGGGCGCACCGCGCAGATGCCGCGCACCCAGATGTCGACGGGCACTCCCGCCTGGGAGGCCCGGTAGAGCGAGTCGATGAGGGCTTCGTCGACGATCGAGTTCATCTTGAGCCGGACGTAGGCGGGGCGGCCGGCCTTGTGGTGGGCGGCCTCCTTGTCGATCCGCGCTATCAGTCCGTCCCGCAGCGAGCGGGGCGCCACCATCAGCCGGCGGTAGGTCTCGCGGCGCGAGTAGCCGGACAGCCGGTTGAAGAGGTCGGAGAGGTCCGCGCCGACCTGCGGGTCGGCGGTGAGCAGGCCGAGGTCCTCGTAGAGCCGGGCGGTCTTGGGGTGGTAGTTGCCGGTGCCGACGTGCGAGTAGCGGCGCAGCTGGTCGCCCTCCTGGCGGACGACGAGCGACAGCTTGCAGTGGGTCTTGAGGCCGACGAGCCCGTAGACGACGTGGCAGCCGGACTCCTCCAGCTTGCGCGCCCACTTGATGTTGGCCTGCTCGTCGAAGCGGGCCTTGATCTCGACGAGTACGAGGACCTGCTTGCCGGAGTCGGCGGCGTCGATCAGGGCGTCCACGATCGGGGAGTCGCCGGAGGTGCGGTAGAGCGTCTGCTTGATCGCGAGGACGTCCGGGTCGGCGGCGGCCTGCTCCAGGAAGGCCTGCACCGAGGTGGAGAAGGAGTCGTACGGGTGGTGCAGCAGGACGTCCCGCTCGCGCAGGGCGGCGAAGATGTCGGGCGCGGACGCGGACTCGACCTCGGCGAGGTCGCGGTGGGTGCCGGCGACGAACTTCGGGTACTTCAGCTCCGGGATGTCCAGCGAGGCGATGCCGAAGAGGGCGGTCAGGTCCAGCGGGCCGGGCAGCGGGTAGACCTCGGAGGCGTTGACCTTCAGCTCCTGGACCAGCAGGTCCAGTACGCCCGGGTCGATGGACTCCTCGACCTCCAGGCGGACGGGCGGGCCGAAGCGGCGCCGCATGAGCTCCTTCTCCAGGGCCTGGAGCAGGTTCTCGGCGTCGTCCTCCTCCACCTCCAGGTCCTCGTTGCGAGTCACCCGGAACATGTGGTGCGCGAGCACCTCCATGCCGGGGAACAGCTCCTCCAGGTGCGCGGCGATGACGTCCTCCAGCGGGACGTAGCGCTGCGGGGAGGCCTCCAGGAAGCGGGACAGGAGCGGCGGGACCTTGACCCGGGCGAAGTGGCGGTGGCCGCTGACGGGGTTGCGTACGACCACGGCCAGGTTCAGGGAGAGGCCGGAGATGTACGGGAACGGGTGCGCGGGGTCCACGGCCAGCGGGGTCAGCACGGGGAAGATCTGGTTGCGGAACAGGGTGAAGAGGCGGGCCTGCTCCTTCTCCGTGAGATCGGGCCAGCGGATCAGGTGGACGCCCTCCTCGGCGAGTGCCGGGGAGATGTCCTGCTGGAAGCAGGCGGCGTGCCGGGCCATGAGCTCGCGCGAGCGCGTCCAGATGAGGTCCAGCACCTCGCGGGGCTGCAGACCGGAGGCCGAACGGGTGGCGACACCCGTCGCGATGCGCCGCTTGAGGCCGGCCACGCGCACCATGAAGAACTCGTCGAGGTTGCTCGCGAAGATCGCCAGGAAGTTGGCGCGCTCCAGCAGGGGCGTCGTCGGGTCCTCGGCGAGCTCCAGCACCCGCTCGTTGAAGGCGAGCCAGCTGCGCTCCCGGTCGAGGAAGCGCCCCGGGGGGAGCTCGTCGTCCCCGTCCTTGTCCTCGTAGGCGTCCAGATCCGCGTCGAGATCGGGCTCGAGGTCGACGTGCGGGCGGTGCGCGGAGATGGACCCTATGCGGGCGTGGGCTCCGGTGACGGCCCGGCCGGGGGCGGCGCCGGGGGTGGTGCCGGGGGTGTGAGACGGGTGCTGGGCGGGGACCTCGGTGGGGCCTGCGCTGGGCTGGTGGCTCATGACTCCATTCTTCCGCGCACGCGGGAGGACAGGCACGTCGGAAGAGTCGGCCGTCAGTCGGAGTCGGGGCTGCATTGGGGGAGAGTCGCAAGCGCGTCTGAATGCCTGGTTAATGGCGTGTGGCTTCCCGGGTCCGGCGGGGTGCACGACTGCGTCCCGGCGGGTGTGGGGTGCGCCGGAGCGTGTGCCGGTGTGCCGGTGCGGCGGTGTGCCGGTGCGGCGGTGCGGCGGTGCGGCGGTGCGGCGGTGCGGCGGTG
>NZ_JBGBPT010000137.1:0-8355 GCF_041106355.1 Streptomyces sp. BF23-19
GGCTCCGCGGCATCGAGGTCGACCTGGTAGCCGAGGTCCCCGAGGCTCGCCACGGTCAGCCTGCTCAGGGGGTCGCCGGGGCCGCGGTGGCCTGCCTGGCGGCGCTGTCGGCCGGTGCCGCGGCGGCCACGGCCCTGGTGGCGCGGCTGCGGGTGCTGGGTGAGGTGTGGGCGGCGACGACCCCGGACCGGGACCCGTACGCGCCGGGGGCGGCGGTCACGCTGATCCTGCTGATCGCGGCGGGCGCGGCCTGGTGGACGGCCCGGGCGCTGTCGCGGCCGGAGCCGACGGTGGTGGCGGTGGTCCTGGCCTGGGCGGGGCTGTTCACGGCCCCGGTGCTGCTCGGGTTCCCGGTGGCGGCGGTGTTCGCCGCGCAGCTCGCGGTGGCGGGAGCGGTGGGCGTCCTCGCCCTGCGCTCCCCGGAGCGCGGGGTCCGGATCGCGGCGGCGGTGTGCGCCGCGGTCGGCGCCGCGAACGTGTCCCTGGGTGCGCTGGACGGCCGGACGGCGACCTTCGCGGTGTGGGGGCTGCTGGGTGCGGGCTGCGCGGCGGGAGCGGCGTACGGGGCCGCCCCGCGTCCGGTGCGGTCCGGGGCGGCCGTGTGCGCCGTCGGGTACACCACGGGTGTCCTGGTGGCCGCCGGAGCGGTGTCGGACCTGGCGGTGGTCTGGTGGGCGCTGCCGGTGCTCGCGGTCCCGGCACTGGCGGCGGCGCTCGGGCCGCGGCTGGGCGAGGTCCGGCTGCCCGTCGAGATCGCGGCGGCCGTGGCGGGCGTACTGGCGCTGGGCCTGTCGGCCGGCCGGGCCGGAACACTGGCGCTGGTCCTGGCACTGGCCGGGGTCGTCTGCGCGGGCGCCGCGGTGCGGCCGGAGCGGCGGGCCCTGGGCTGGGCGGCGGGGGCGCTGCTCGCGGCGGCGACCTGGGTGCGGCTGGCCGAGGCCGGGGTGAGCACGCCGGAGGCCTACACGCTGCCGGTGACGGTGCCCGCCCTCGTGGTGGGGCTGCTGCGGCGGCGCCGGGACCCGCAGGCCTCGTCCTGGACGGCGTACGGACCGGGCCTGGCGGCGACGCTGGTGCCGAGCCTGTTGGCGGCCTGGGGGGACCCGGGCTGGATGCGTCCGCTGCTGCTGGGGGCGGCCGCGCTGGTGGTGACCCTGCTGGGCGCCCGGCGGCGGCTGCAGGCTCCGCTGCTGCTCGGCGGGGCCGTGCTGGCGGCGGTGGCGGTGCACGAGCTGGCCCCGTACGTGGTGCAGGTCGCGGGTGCGCTCCCGCGCTGGGTGCCGCCGGCCCTGGCGGGCCTGCTGCTGCTGGCGGTGGGGGCGACGTACGAGCGGCGGCTGCGCGACGCCCGCCGACTGCGGGCCGCGATCGGCCGACTGCGCTAGTCGACCTGGGGGGAAACGCCAGAGGCCCGGAGACGGTGAAGTCTCCGGGCCTCTGGTCCGGGTGGGCGATACTGGGTTCGAACCAGTGACCCCTTCGGTGTGAACGAAGTGCTCTCCCACTGAGCTAATCGCCCGGACGCACCGCAAACATTACCGCATGTCAGCGGTGCTCCTTGACCATCACTGGTCCTTGAGGCTCCAGGGCAGGACGAGCCCGTACTTCCACAGGTAGAAACCGATCAGCGCGCCCGCGATGACGAGGCCCACGCTGGTCAGGATGATGTTGCGGCGGCGGACCTTGGGGTCGAGCGCCTTCTGTGCGGCCTCGGTGACTTTCCGCTTGGTCCAGCGCAGCACGAGGTGGGCCCAGGCGAACTCGGTGGCCCAGATCGCCAGGCCCGCGAAGATCGCGACCCAGCCGGGGCCGGGCAGGACGAGCATGGCGATGCCTGCGCCGATCACCGCGAGGCCGACGATGAAGACGCCGACCTGCCAGCTCAGGTGCAGGCTCCTGTTCCGCTTGATGAAGGCCGGGGCCTTCGACACGTGCGGCGTCTCCTCGGTGGCCTCGGTGGCCTCGGTGGCGGCTTCCGCGGTCGATCCGGCGGCGGCTTCCGTGGTGGCGTCATCAGCGGACCCGTGGGTTCCGCGGTCACTCCCCGTATTCATGGACCCGAATCTACCGGAGCTGGATGCACACCGGAATGCGGGTTTGGATCCGCCGTCCGAGGGACCCAGAGGTCCGCAAAACGGTCAGAGGGGTTTACAACGGCACCGTAGGTGGCATGTCGATTTCGCCGACGTGCGAATCCCCGAGCGCACACTGAGCGAAAGGCCCTGGCGCTTATGAACACCACGGTCAGCTGCGAGCTGCACCTGCGCCTCGTTGTGTCGAGCGAGTCCTCACTGCCTGTTCCCGCGGGCCTGCGGTATGACACGGCCGACCCCTACGCCGTGCACGCCACCTTCCACACCGGCGCCGAGGAAACGGTCGAATGGGTATTCGCCCGCGACCTCCTCGCGGAGGGCCTCCACCGGCCCACCGGTACCGGCGACGTCCGCGTCTGGCCGTCCCGCAGCCACGGTCAGGGCGTCGTCTGCATCGCCCTGAGCTCACCGGAGGGAGAAGCACTGCTCGAAGCACCCGCCCGAGCACTCGAGTCGTTCCTCAAGCGGACGGACGCCGCGGTCCCACCCGGGACCGAGCACCGGCACTTCGACCTCGACAAGGAGCTCTCCCACATCCTGGCCGAAAGCTGAGCCAGGCCTACAGCCGCTCGACACCGTCCGACTCGGGGCGACGGTGCGGGTCGGACAATCACATACGGCGATGCCGGCGCTGTTCCCGCGGAAGCCACCCGCGAGGACGGCGCCGGTGCGCTCTGCGGGACCCGCTATTGTCGGGCGGCAGCGGCGACGGCTCCCGTCGTCGCAGGCCCGGCCCCTGAGGGAGACCCCGTGCAGATCCCCCACGACACCCGTCGCGCGCTCGACGTCGTCGTCGCGCTGGTGAACACCGCGGCCGAGGCCGACCAGCCCGACGGGCTCTCGGACATCGGCGCCCTGCGCGGATTCGTCCAGGAATACTCGATCAGTGACGTCGGTGAGCTCAGCGCCCGCGACCTGGCCGGCGTGCGGACGGTGCGCGGGAAGTTCGCGCAGGTCTTCGCCTCCCCGAACCCGCGCGCGACTTCCATACTGATCAACGAGCTCGTGGCCACGGCGGGCACCACCCCGCAGCTGACCGACCACGACGGCTACGACTGGCACGTGCACTACTTCGCGCCGGGCGCGTCGGTGGGCGACCACCTGGCGGCCGACGGCGGCATGGCACTGGCCTTCATCGTGGTCTCCGGCGAGCAGGAACGGCTGCGCCGCTGCGAGGCCCCGGACTGCCGGCGCGCCTTCGTCGACCTGTCACGCAACCGGTCCCGGCGCTACTGCGACAGCCGGACCTGCGGGAACCGGCTGCACGTGGCGGCGTACCGGGCCCGGCGCAAGGAGGCCGACGCGGAGGCGTCAGAGCATGAAGAGATCGTGCACCGCGGCGAGCAGCAACAGGATGCCGATCACCGCTAGGAAGATCATCAGGGGTGGCTGGGAGAGCGCGAAGAGACAGCCTCGCGGCTCCTCCACCACAGGGGCGGGTACCGGCGGGTCACGGTGCGATGTGTCGAACATGTCGCGCCGATGATGACGTAGCGCACCCCGCACCGGCCCTCAACACGCCAACATCCGCGCGGGAGTTCGCTCGATCTTGTGGACGAGGGCGGTCCGGGCCGGTCAGGACCGGATCGCGTGCTCAGGTCCTGTGCCCACCTCGCGTGCTCAGATCCCGTGCTTCTTGAGGATGGCCTCGATGTCGGAGAAGTCCTCCGTGGGGGCGGCGGGCTCCGCCTGCGAACCGGCCCGGGTGGTGCCCAGGGACGGCGCGGAGGCGGTCGGGGCGACGGCCCCGGCGGCCGAGGTCCCCTTGACCTTCTTCGCGGGCTTCCCCGACTCCCCGGACGCCGGCAGGCCGCGGCGCTCGATGGCCCGGGTGGTCATGAAGAGCAGCCAGGACAGCCCCAGCAGCCCGAAGCCGGCCCAGACGGTCGGGTTGAAGACCATCCCGGACACCCACTCCACGAACCCCGTCATCACCAGGGCGACCGGCACCAGCGCGTACGCGGTGATCCGCGCGGCGGCCAGGAAGCGTTTGCGGTAGGCGGTGACCGCGGCGATGCCCAGGCCCGCCACTGACACCGCGGAGCAAATGGTCTCGGCAAGCATGCGGTCCTCCGGACTCTCGGCGGCTCGGCGATCTGTCCCTATCCATCCTGCACCGGCCGCCGCCGCGGCGGCCAGGTTCCCGGCCGCCCCCGGGCGGATCTCCGGGACATCTCCGGGTCGCGCCTCCTCCCTGGGTCCAGGTCTCACGGCCCCGCTCCCGGTCCGGGCCCGGTCGGTAGGGCCGGCCGGGACTGGGAGACTGTCCGTATGACCGATTCCGTGATCCTCGACGTCTGGTGCGAACTGCAGTGCCCGGACTGCCACCGCGCCCTGGACGACGTACGCGCCCTGCGGGCCCGCTACGGCGACCGGCTGGACATCCGGCTGCGCCACTTCCCCCTGGAGAAGCACAAGCACTCCTTCGCCGCGGCACAGGCCGCCGAGGAGGCCGTCGAGCAGGGTCAGGGTTGGCCCTACGCGGAGGCCGTGCTGGCGCGGACCTCGGAGCTGGCCGAGCGCGGCGAGCCGGTCCTGCTGGACGTGGCGCGTGAACTGGGGCTCGACGTCGAGGAGTTCGACACCATCCTGATCGACGGCCGGCACATCCTGATCGTCGACGCCGACCAGGCCGAGGGCAAGGCGATCGGCGTGACCGGCACCCCGACGTATGTGATCGACGGGCAGCGCCTCGACGGCGGCAAGAGCCAGGACGGCCTGCGCGCCCGGATCGAGGAGATCGCCGACCGCCTGCTCGCAGAGACGGCTTAGATCAGGTCCTTGGCGTAGTTGAAGTTGGTGGGTCGGTAGCCGAGGGAGACGTACAGCCTCAGGGCCGGGGTGTTGTCGGTGAAGACCTGGAGCGCCAGCGAGCGGTGGCCGGCGGCGAGGGCGGCGCGCTCGGCGAGGGCCATCAGGTGGCGGCCGTACCCACGGCCCCGGTGCTCGGCCCGGACCTCGACGTCGAAGATGTACGAGCCCTCCTCGCGCGGCGCGAGCCACACGTGGCCGACGGGTACCCCGGCCGCCTCCAGGACGACGAAGGTGGCTCCGGGGGTGGCCAGGCCCCGAGGCAGTTGGCTCTCGTGGTCGGCCACCGACTTGGCGCGGGCGGCCTCGGCGGACATGCCGCGGCTCCTCCAGTTCGCGGCGTAGGCCTCGACGGCCCCGGCGTACCAGACCTCGTACTCGGCGTCCGTCATGGGGCGGCCGCGCACCTCCTCGGGGAGGGCGGGGGGCTCGGCCGGCAGGTCCTTGGCCATGTTCCGGCTGTACTCGGTGTACCCGAGGGCCTCGGCCATGCACAGGCCGGCTTCCGAGTCCGCCGGGACCGAGACGCGGACCCGGCGGCAGCCCCAGCCACGTAGCACTTCCTCAGCGGCGAGCGCGGCGACGGTGGCCCTCCCCCGCCGCCGGTCGCCCTGCTCGACGTCGAGGTCGCGGATCTCGCCGACCGTCGGCCCGAAGGGGGTGTCGGAGGCGATCAGCAGGGCGCCGACCCGCCTGCTGTTGACCCGGATCTCGTACGGGCGCGAGCGCGCGCCGTCCGCCGTGTGCTGGAGCGGCCCGGACGGCCGCAGGGTGGTGGTCATCCCTTGAGTTCTACCCGTCCCCCGGCCGCCGCGACAGCCCTCCTCCGGCGGAAGCCGCCCCCGCTCCTGTCCCGGTCGCCCTACGGGTCGAGGTCCGCGCCCGCCATCACCTCGAAGATCCGCATCACCTCGGCCGTGACCGGCCCGGGGGCGGACCCCAGTTCGCGGTCGTCGATGCGCAGTACGGCCTGGGCGTCGCGCAGCGAGGAGGTCACGAAGACCTCCTCGGCCCGCTCCAGCACCTCGAAGGGCAGGTCGGTCTCCTTGGCGCCGGCCCAGTCGACGATCAGGGCCCGGGTGATGCCGGCCAGGCAGCCGGAGGCGAGCGGCGGGGTGTGCAGTTCTCCGTCGAGTACGACGAAGACGTTCGAGCCGGTGCCCTCGCAGAGGCGGCCGAGGGTGTTGGCGAGGAGCGCCTCGGAGGCCCCGGCCCGGTGCGCGGCGGCGAGGGCGACCACGTTCTCGGCGTACGAGGTGGTCTTCAGTCCGGCCACGGCGGAGCGTTCGTTGCGGACCCAGGGCACCGTGACGACGGCGGTGGTGTCCGGCCGGCGGGGGGAGTCGGCGACGGCGGCGATCAGGGTGGTCCCGGCGTCCCCGCGGTCGGAGCCGAGGGGGGAGACACCACCGGTGTAGGTGACGCGCAGCCGCCCGTGCTCCAGCGGGTTGGCCTCCAGTACGGCGGCGCAGGCGCGGCGTACCTCGTCGAGGTCGGGGTCCGGCAGGCCCAGGCCCCGGGCCGAGCGGGTGAGCCGTTCCAGGTGCCGGGTGAGCGCGAAGGCGCGGCCGCGCTCCGCCTTCAGCGTCTCGAAGACGCCGTCGCCCACGGTCAGGCCGTGGTCGAGGACGGACACCTTCGCGCTGTCCACCTCGGTCAGGGCTCCGTCGAGCCAGATCTTCATGGTGCGGTCCTTCCGATCGTGTCGTTCGTCCCCTGCGTGCCGCCGCTCACGTCGTGGCCCATGGCCACCCGCAGGAGCCGGGCGGCCTTGAGTTCGGTCTCCGCCCATTCGCGGTCGGGGTCGGAGCCCCACGTGATGCCCGCTCCGGTGCCGAAGAGCAGGCGGGGTCCGCCGGCGGCCTCGCGGTCGATCCAGAATGTACGGATGCCCACGGCGAGCTCGGCGGTGCCCCGGTCGGCGTCGACCCAGCCGATGCCTCCGCAGTAGGGGCCGCGTGGGGCGGTTTCCAGGGCTTCGATGATCCGCAGGGCGGAGGACTTGGGGGCGCCCGTGACGGAACCGGGCGGGAAGGTGGCGGCGAGCAGCTCGGGCCAGCCGGTGCCGTCGGCGAGCTCGCCGCTCACGATGGAGACGAGGTGGACCAGGCCCGGGTGCTCCTCGACGGCGCACAGCTCGGGGACGGCGACGGAGCCCGTCGCGCAGACCCGGCCGAGGTCGTTGCGTACCAGGTCCACGATCATCACGTTCTCGGCGTGGTCCTTGGGGAGCAGGTCGTGGACGGTGCGGCCGGTCCCCTTGATGGGGCCGGACTCGATGTGCCGGCCGGACCGGCGCAGGAACAGCTCGGGGGAGGCGGTGGCGATCTCGACGCCGTGGGCGGCCAGGCGAATCGTTCCTGCGAAGGGTGCGGGGTTGCCGCGCGCGAGGAGCGCGGTGAGCGCGTCGACGTCGGCGCGGTCGGGGTGGGGCAGCGGTGCGGACATCACCCGGCAGAGGTTGGCCTGGTAGACCTCACCTGCGGCGATGTGCTCACGGATGCGCCGCACCCCGGCCACGTACGCGGCACGGTCGAGGGAGGAGGTCCACCGGTCGGCGTCGGGTCCGCGCCAGGCGCCCGGAACGGGCGCGGGGACGGGCGCGCGGCGTACGTCGCCGAAGCGCGCGCAGACGAGCCGGCCTTCGAAGTCGGCGGACACCGCCCAGAAGCCGGTGGAGTCGAGGGCGGCGGGATCGCTGGTGACGTCTCGGAGGTCGGTCGCGAGAAGGCCGCCGAAGCGGGCCATGGGAGGCAGGTCGTGCACGGCTGCGAGTCTATGACCGGTGACGACACGGCGCCGGTGCGGTGACGGCAGCGTGACCTGTGGTGATCGAGCGGCAGCACGCTGCGGAAACGCGTTTTTGAGCTGGCCCGGTAATCCGCTAGAGTTCAACACGTCGCCAGGGAGCGAAGGGGAAAAACCCCGGAGCGAGCACGGCGACCTGCGGACGTAGCTCAGTTGGTAGAGCACCACCTTGCCAAGGTGGATGTCGCGAGTTCGAGTCTCGTCGTCCGCTCGAAGTGGGGGATCTTCCCGAGAACCCCCGCAGCTCCAGGTGGAGTGGCCGAGAGGCGAGGCAACGGCCTGCAAAGCCGTCTACACGGGTTCAAATCCCGTCTCCACCTCCAAGGACGATTAGCTCAGCGGGAGAGCGCTTCCCTGACACGGAAGAGGTCACTGGTTCAATCCCAGTATCGTCCACTGATCCGCAAGGATCCCCGCGCGATTAGCTCAGCGGGAGAGCGCTTCCCTGACACGGAAGAGGTCACTGGTTCAATCCCAGTATCGCGCACGCAGCACCAGCATCACCTTGTTCCACCTGCGGCTTTCGAGCCACGGAGCCCGCGCGATTAGCTCAGCGGGAGAGCGCTTCCCTGACACGGAAGAGGTCACTGGTTCAATCCCAGTATCGCGCACCACCTGAAAGCCCCGACCGTCCCACGGTCGT
>NZ_JBGBPT010000137.1:8365-15243 GCF_041106355.1 Streptomyces sp. BF23-19
TGCCCGTCCGACTCCCCATTCGTACGGGCAGCACCCTTCACCTGCCGTCCGTCCGCCGCTCCCCCGTCCCCACGGGGTTCGACAGGCCGATGTCCCGGTCCGGGCCGCTCTCCCGGACCTGGGGCGCCGCTCAGCGCCCCAGCATCACGCCCACGGACGACGCCTGTGCCGCCAGCTGATCGAAGCCTCCGAAGAGGAAGAGCAGCAGGGCGGCCAGGGGGAGCACCATGGCCGCGGCCACCAGTGGGTGGCGGGTACCGGACTCGTGGCCGTTGAACGCGAATGCCTTGCGCCCTTGCCGTGCGATGTCCGCCATGGTCCTCTCCCTGTCGTCTGGCAGCGGCGGGCTCGTGACCTCGGGGGACGAGTGCGCCACCCGCCGCTTGTCTTCAACACTAGGCGGGCGGGCGGCTCCTGGCCTCATGCCCTCGTACCCATTGCCGGGCCTCCGGGAGGATGACGGGGCCTCCCCCGTGTACTCCCCTGGGTGGAGACCGCTCCCCGATCGTGGGGGTCTTCCCGGAGGGGATGACCGGAGGGTAGTGACTTCGCTCACTTGCGTCACTCCCTGTGGCCGCGTGTCCGCCCACCGGCCGCCGACAAGATCGACTCGGCCGGGAGTCGCCCGCGGTCGCGCCGGAGCGGGCCCTGACCTGCTCCGGGACTCCAATCCCCGTGCGCCAAGGGGTGTTTGGCCGGGTGGATCGCCCCGAGGGAACGCCCCGACGGCAGCGCCGGCGCCCCCTCACGTGTGCTGTGCCGCACTGACAATCGAATCCCCCGGCGAGGGCGCGGCCTCTGAGCACGCATGCCGGATGGTCCGTAAGCTGTGCCACGTCAACAGGACGACCGGTCAGCGGGGTGGACATGGCGATGATGCGGCTCCGGCGCGAGGACCCGCGTGTCGTCGGCTCGTTCAGACTGCACCGGCGGCTCGGCGCCGGCGGCATGGGCGTGGTCTACCTGGGATCGGACCGGCGCGGGCAGCGTGTCGCGCTCAAGGTCATCCGGCCGGATCTGGCCGAGGACCAGGAGTTCCGCTCGCGGTTCGCCCGCGAGGTCTCCGCCGCCCGGCGGATCCGGGGCGGTTGCACGGCGCGCCTGGTGGCGGCGGACCTGGAGGCCGAGCGCCCCTGGTTCGCGACCCAGTACGTACCCGGCCCCTCGCTGCACGACAGGGTGGCCGAGGAAGGCCCTCTGACGGCCGCGCAGATCGCCGCCGTGGGCGCCGCGCTCTCCGAGGGCCTGGTCGCCGTCCACGAGGCGGGCGTCGTGCACCGGGACCTCAAGCCCTCGAACATCCTGCTGTCGCCCAAGGGCCCGCGGATCATCGACTTCGGCATCGCCTGGGCCACCGGTGCGAGCACCCTCACCCATGTGGGTACGGCCGTCGGCTCCCCCGGGTTCCTCGCACCCGAGCAGGTGCGCGGCGCCGCCGTCACCCCGGCCACCGACGTCTTCGCCCTCGGCGCCACGCTGGCCTACGCGGCCACCGCCGACTCACCCTTCGGGCACGGCAGTTCCGAGGTCATGCTGTACCGCGTGGTGCACGAGGAGCCGCACCTCCAGGGCGTGCCGGACGCGCTGGCACCCCTGGTACGGGCCTGCCTCGCCAAGGATCCCGAGGAGCGGCCCAGCACGCTCCAGCTGTCGATGCGGCTCAAGGAGATCGCTGCCCGCGAGGCACAGGGGCTCTCCGACGGGCGCCCGCCGGCCCAGCGGGCCCGGGTCGAGCGGCCGACCGGCCTGCTCCCCGAGGCGGAGCGGATCGGCGGCGCGGCCGAGGAGTACCCCGGCCGGCGTACGGAGCGTCGTACCGGCGGCAGCACCACGCCCCGGGCCCAGGGCGGCACCCCGAGCGGCCCGCACTCGCGGCCCTCGTCCTCCCGCAACCCGCAGCACCCCGGCGGCCCGTCCTCACGGCCGACCTCGGGGCGTACGGGCGGCCGTCCGGCCCCCAGGACGACGGGGACGGGACGGCGGCCCTCACGGCCGGATCCGAAGCTGATGCGGCAGCGGCTGATCGTGTTCGTCGTGGTGACGCTGATCGTGGCGCTGGGCATCGCGGCGGCCCAGAAGCTGTAGCCCCGGCCTTACTGCTGCGGGGCGCGGCCCTGGGCCACCGCGTAGAAGGCGACCGCGGCCGCCGCGCCCACGTTCAGCGAGTCCACGCCGTGCGCCATGGGGATCCGTACCCATTCGTCGGCGGCGACCAGCGCGGGTGTGGACAGTCCGTCGCCCTCGGCGCCCAGCATCAGCGCGACCCGTTCCAGGGACTGCGGCGCGGCCACGTCGATCGGCGTAGCCTTCTCGTGCGGGGTGAGGGCGAGCAGCTTGAAGCCCGCCTCACGCACCGAGTCCAGGCTCTTCGGCCAGGCTTCCAGGCGGGCGTAGGGCACGGAGAACACCGCCCCCATGGAGACCTTCACCGAGCGGCGGTAGAGCGGGTCCGCGCAGTCCGGTGACAGCAGCACCGCGTCCATGCCGAGGGCGGCGGCACTGCGGAAGATGGCCCCGATGTTGGTGTGGTCGTTGACCGCTTCCATGACGACCACGCGGCGGGTGGTGGCGAGCAGTTCCTCGGCCGTGGGCAGCGGCTTGCGCTGCATGGAGGCCAGGGCGCCGCGGTGCACGTGGTAGCCGGTGACGCGCTCGGCGAGCTCGGGGCTCACGGCGTAGACCGGTGCCGGGAGTTCGTCGATGACGTCGCGCATGACGTCGACCCACTTGGCGGACAGCAGCATCGAGCGCATCTCGTACCCGGCGTCCTTGGCGCGTCTGATGACCTTCTCGCCCTCGGCGATGAAAAGGCCTTCGGCGGGCTCGCGCCTGCGCCGGAGTTCGACGTCGGTCAGGCCCGTGTAGTCGCGCAGGCGCGGGTCGTCGGGGTCGTTGATGGTGATGAGATCAGCCACAGGGTGATACTGCCTTGTCCTGGGTACGGTGCCAACGGCCTGTCAGGCGCCGGTCGTAGGGAGGGTGCGGTCGCCCGGGCCGTTCACGCGGACGACCTCGCCGATGACGATGACGGCCGGCGGACGGACCTCTTCGGCGCGCACGGTCGCGCCGACCGTGGCCAGGGTGGCGTCCACCCGGCGCTGGGTGGCGGTGGTGCCCTCCTGGATCACCGCGACGGGGGTCTCCGCGGAGCGGCCGTGCCGCACCAGCGCCTCGGCGATCAGGCCGATCTTGTCGACGCCCATGAGGATCACCAGGGTGCCGGTGAGCTTGGCGAGGGAGGCCCAGTCCACGAGCGAGCGCGGGTCGTCGGGGCCGACGTGGCCGCTGACCACGGTGAACTCGTGCGCGACACCGCGGTGGGTGACCGGGATGCCGACGGCGCCGGGCACCGAGATGGAGCTGGAGATACCGGGAACGACGGTGCAGGGGATACCGGCCTCGGCGAGGGCCTGGAGCTCCTCCATGCCGCGACCGAAGACATACGGGTCCCCGCCCTTGAGCCGGACCACGGCCTTGCCGGCCTTGGCGTGCTCGATCAGGGCGTTGTTGATGGCCTCCTGGGCCATGAACCGGCCGTACGGGATCTTCGCGGCGTCGATGACCTCGACGTGCGGCGGCAGCTCGTCGAGCAGGTCGCGGGGGCCGAGCCGGTCGGCGATGACCACGTCGGCCTCGGCGAGGAGCCGGCGGCCGCGCACGGTGATCAGGTCCGGGTCGCCCGGACCGCCGCCGACGAGGGCCACGCCGGGGGTGGCCTTGTGCCGGTGGGCGGGAGCGGTGAGGGTGCCGTCGCGCAGGCCTTCGACGACGGCGTCGCGGACGGCCGCGGAGCGGCGGGGGTCGTTGCCGGTCAGCACGGCGACGGTGACGCCCTCGATGCGGCCGGTCGCGGGGGTCCAGGCGGTGGCCGCGGAGGCGTCGTCGGCGCGCACGCACCAGACGCGCTCGCGCTCGGCCTCGGCGGAGGCGCGCTCGTTGTCCTCGCGGTTCTGGGTGGCGATCAGCGCGTACCAGGCGTCGGCGAGGTCGCCGTCCTGGTAGCGGCGGCGCTCCCAGCGGATCTCGCCGGTCTCGGCCATGGCGTCCACGGAGGGGGTGGCGGAGGGCGAGATGAGCAGGACGTCGGCGCCGGCCGCGATGAGCGCGGGAAGGCGGCGCTGCGCGACCTGTCCGCCGCCGATGACGACGACACGGCGGCCGGCCAGGCGGAGTCCTACGGGGTAGGCGGGGGTGTCGGCCATGGCGGATGCGGCTCCTGGGGGCGGCGGTGCTCTTGCGTGCCGCTGCGGCGCTGGAGCGGCGGTGTACTGACGTGCGGCTTCTTTGTGCTGGTCCACCATACGGCGCGGATCGTCCCGAGGCGCGGACGGGGGCTGCGCCCGGCCTCCCGGGACTCCGCCCCGGACCCCGCGCCTCGAACGCCGGCGGGGCCGGGGTCGGGCCGGACCGGCCTGCGACCGGCGGTGGGTTCGCTCGACCTGCGGGGACACCCGGAGTGTCCCCGCCCCACGGTCCGCCGGAGTACTACTTCTCCGTGACGCCTGCCGAGTCGAAGGTGGCCACCTCGTGCATCGCGCGGGCCGCGCTCTGCACCAGGGGGAGCGCGAGGAGGGCGCCCGTGCCCTCGCCGAGGCGGAGGTCCAGGTCGACCAGCGGGCGCAGGCCCAGCTTGTTCAGCGCCGCCACGTGGCCCGGCTCGGCGCTGCGGTGGCCCGCGATGCACGCCGACAGGGACTCCGGGGCGATGGCGCGGGCCACCAGGGCGGCGGCTCCGGCGCTGACGCCGTCCAGGATCACCGGAGTACGCAGCGACGCGCCGCCGAGGAGGAGACCGACGATGGCCGCGTGCTCCAGGCCGCCGATCGCCGCGAGGACGCCGATCGGGTCCGCCGGGTCGGGCTGGTGGAGCTCCAGGGCGCGGCGGACGACCTCGACCTTGCGGGCGTGCGTCTCGTCGTTGATGCCCGTGCCGCGGCCGGTCACCTCGGCCGGGTCGACACCGGTGAAGACCGAGATGAGGGCGGCGGACACCGTGGTGTTCGCGATGCCCATCTCACCCGTGAGGAGCGCCTTGTTGCCCGCCGCGACGAGGTCGCGGGCCGTCTCGATGCCCACCTCGATGGCCGCGACGGCTTCCTCGCGGGTCATGGCGGGGCCGGTGGAGAGGTCGGCGGTGCCCGGGCGGACCTTGCGCGGGAGCAGGCCCGGGGTGGCCGGGAGGTCGCCCGCGACGCCGACGTCGATCACGCACACCTCGGCGCCGACCTGGTTGGCGAAGGCGTTGCAGACCGCTCCGCCGCCCAGGAAGTTGGCCACCATCTGGGTGGTGACCTCCTGCGGCCACGGGGTGACGCCCTGGGCGTGCACGCCGTGGTCACCGGCGAAGATCGCGACCGCGGCCGGCTCCGGGATCGGCGGCGGGCAGACCCGGGAGAGCCCGGACAGCTGCGCGGAGATGATCTCCAGCATGCCCAGGGCTCCGGCGGGCTTGGTCATGCGCTTCTGGCGCTCCCAGGCCTCGCCCAGGGCCTTCGCGTCGAGGGGGCGGATGCTGGCGACCGTCTCCGAGAGCAGGTCGTGCGGCTCCTCGCCGGGCAGCGCGCGGCGGCCGTAGGTCTCCTCGTGGACCACCCAGGAGAGCGGGCGGCGCTGCGACCAGCCGGCCTGGGCCAGCTCGGGCTCCTCGGGGAACTCGTCGACATAGCCGACGCAGAGGTAGGCGACGACTTCGAGGTGCTCGGGCAGGCCCAGCTCGCGGACCATCTCGCGCTCGTCGAAGAAGCTGACCCAGCCGACGCCGAGGCCCTCGGCGCGCGCGGCGAGCCAGAGGTTCTCGACGGCGAGGGCCGAGGAGTACGGGGCCATCTGCGGCTGGGTGTGTCGGCCGAGGGTGTGGCGCCCGCCCCGGGTGGGGTCGGCGGTGACGACGATGTTGACCGGGGTGTCGAGGATGGCCTCGATCTTGAGTTCCTTGAACTGCTTCGCCCGGCCCTTGGGCAGCGACTTCGCGTACGCCTCGCGCTGGCGCTGGGCGAGCTCGTGCATCGTCCGGCGGGTCTCGGCGGAGCGGATGACGACGAAGTCCCAGGGCTGCGAGTGGCCGACGCTGGGCGCGGTGTGGGCCGCTTCCAGGACGCGGAGCAGCACCTCGTGCGGGATCGGGTCGGTACGGAACCCCTTGCGGATGTCGCGGCGCTCGCGCATGACGCGCAGGACGGCCTCGCGCTCGGCGTCGGCGTAGCCGGGGGCCGCCTCGCCCGCGGAGGGCTCGGCGGGGGCGTCCACCACGGGCTCGGCCTCGGGCTGCGCCTCGGCCTGCTCCGCCGGAACCGGCTCCGGGGCGCCCTCGGGGTGGATCTGGAGGGGCGCCTGCTCCGACGCCTGCTCCGGCTCGGGCTCGGGCTCCGGCTCCGGCTCCGGCCGGACGGTCTGCGGCTGGACGGGCTGCGCCGGGGCCGGCTCGGCCACGACGGCCGGGGCGGCGAGCACCGGCTCGGGCTCCGCCGGAGCCTCGGGCTGCTCCGCGGGGGCGGCTTCCGGCTGCACCGGCTCGGCCACGACGGGCTCGGCCACGAGCACGGGCTCGGGCTGGGATTCCACGGCGGCGGGCTCGGCCACGACCGGCTGCGGCTCGATCTGCGGCTCCGGCTGCGGCTGCGGCTCGACCGCGACGGCCTCGGGCAGGACCGGCTCGGGCAGGACCGGCTCGGCCACGGCGGCGGTCACCGGCTCCACCGGGGCGACCGGCTCGGGCTCGGGCGCCGGCGCGGGCTCGACGGCGACGGGCTCGACGGCGACCGGCTCGGCGGCCGCCGGCTCGACCGCGACCGGCTCCGGCTTCGGCTCGGGCTCGACCGCGACGGGCTCGGGCCGGACCACCGCTTCTGCCGGGGCGGGGGCCGGGGTCGGCTCCACGG
>NZ_JBGBPT010000138.1:0-14551 GCF_041106355.1 Streptomyces sp. BF23-19
GGCGGACGGTGTCGGGACCGGTTCGGCCGCGTGCACCGGTGCGGCGGCCAGAAGGCTGACGATCAGCCCTGCGGCGGGCACGCCGGCCGCCCCTCGACCCAGGACGTGCCCGTGCGCCCCGATCCGGCGAGCGTCGTCCCCTGGGGGATGCGCGTCGCCGCCGAGGCCAGCTGGCGGCTGCTGCTGCTCGCCGGGATGCTCTGGGTGTTGATGAAGGTGATCAGTGAAGTCCGCCTGGTCGTCCTCGCCTTCGCCGCCGCCATGCTCGTCACCGCGATGCTCCAACCCTTCGTGGTCCGGCTGCGCAGACTGGGCCTGCCGCGCGGTCTGGCCACGGCCGTCACGGCGATCCTCGGCTTCGTGGTCATCGGGCTCGTCGGCTGGTTCGTGGTCTGGCAGGTCATGGAGAACCTCGACGACCTCTCCGACCGGGTCCGCGACGGCATCAACGAGCTCAAGCTCTGGGCACTGGACAGTCCGTTCCACGTGACCGAGAAGCAGATCAACGACATCGCGAAGAACCTCAGCGAGACCATCGGCACCAACACCGAGCAGATCACCTCCGCCGGACTGCAGGGCGTGACGGTGCTCGTCGAGGTCCTGACGGGCATTCTGCTCGCGATGTTCTCCACGCTCTTCCTGCTCTACGACGGCAAGCGCATCTGGAACTGGGCGCTGGGCCTGGTCCCGTCCGCCGCCCGCGCCGGTGTCGCGGGTGCCGGTCCGCGCGCCTGGCGCACGCTGACCGCGTACGTGCGCGGCACGGTCATCGTCGCCCTCATCGACGCCATCTTCATCGGCCTCGGCATCTACTTCCTGGACGTGCCGATGGCGGTGCCGCTGGCCGTCTTCATCTTCCTGTTCGCCTTCATCCCGCTGGTCGGCGCCGTGGTGTCGGGAGCCCTCGCGGTGGTCGTGGCGCTCGTGACCCAGGGCGTGTTCACCGCCCTGATGGTGCTGCTGGTGGTACTGGCGGTGCAGCAGATCGAGGGTCACGTGCTCCAACCCTTCATCCTCGGCCGGGCCGTACGGGTGCACCCGCTCGCGGTGGTGCTCTCGGTGGCCGCCGGCGGCATGATCGCGGGCATCGGCGGGGCGGTCGTCGCGGTGCCGCTGGTGGCCGTCACCAACACGGTGGTGGGCTATCTGAAGGCGTACTCGCGGGAGCAGCACCACCTCGGCTCCGGAATGATCGGCCCGGGCCCGCACGGTTCCACGGCCTTGAGCGTGGCCCCCGAGGGCGAGGGGCACGTCACACCCTGACCGTCCCCCCGGAACCAGATATTCCGGCGATCGGGGCTGCGATGATCGAACTGATTCGCGTGCCGACGGCATCGCTGGGGAAAAGTGACACTGGGGGACAGGCATGATCACCGATCCGGAGCTCGGCGAGTGGCAGACCGAGGCTTTGGAGCCGGCCCGTTCGGCGGACCGACTCGCTCCGCGCGAGCGGGCGACGGGCGCTCCGGGCCCGCGGTCGTGGCTGTGGGCGCTGGGCGGTGCCCTGGTCGCGTCGGCGGTGTGGGCGGGCGGACTGTACGCGTCCGGGGACCGGACGGCCGAGCCGGAGATCTCCTACCGGGCGTCGAAGAACCTGTGCCAGGACTTCAAGGCGCGGGCGCTGAGCGGGATCACCGGGGACATGCACACGAAGAAGCCGGTGAACCACGAGAGCGACCATCCGGCCGTGTACGTGGCCCGCTGTGGCCTGGCGAACGCCGGCAAGGACGGGGTGGCCCCGGACTTCGCCGTGGTCGCCCAGGTCGGCCTGCACAAGAAGACCGATCCCTCGGCCGAGTTCGACGCACCGGACCTCCGCGTCCTCGCCTACGCGGGCGGCGTGCGCACGGCGGCGGTGCCGGACCTCGGGGAGCGTGCCGTGATGAACGTGGTGACCGGAGAGAGCTGGCTGATCCTCAAGGTGCTCGACGGCGGAGTGGTGTTCACCGTCGAAGCGGGCGCCGGCACCTTCGCGGAGACGAACGGCCGACCCGCCACCGACGTCGACGCGGTGCAGGCGGCGATGATCGAGGACACGCGTGAGCTGATGGCGGCACTCAAGAAGTAGGGGGCGCGCATGATCGGGGAGCCCGAGCTCGACGGGGAGTGGGGGCCGGCGGCCCCGGCCGAGGTCGTGGAGGGCGTCGTGGAGCCCGCGCCCGTACGGGTACGGGTACGGGCGTGGCCGTGGCGGTGGGTCGCGGCCACGGTGGTGGCCACCTCCGCGCTCTGGGCGGGCGGGTTGTACGCCTTCGGGGAGCGGGCGGTCGAGCCCGAGATCCGCTACCGGGTCACGGACGACCTGTGCGGCCAGTTCAGGGCCCCGGCCCTGGAAGGGCTGCTCGGCGGGCTCGCGGATGCTTCACCGGAAGCCGGCATCCGGCATCCGGCGCTGGACTGGGCGTCGTGCTCCCGCAACGGCGACAGGCCGGCCGTGACCGGGGGCGTGTACGTCATGGCCACGGTCGAGTTGCACAAGAAGACCGATCCGGCGCCGGAGTTCACGGCCGACCCTCCCGCCGGCCTGTTCCACGCGGCCGACGGCGACGGGTGGGAATCCGTGCCCGGTCTCGGGGAGGAGGCCCTCGTCTCCCGCGCCGGTGGCGGTGGCGGCCTCACCCTGCGCGTCCGTGACGGCGGCGCGGTGTTCTCCGTCTCGGTGGTGGTCTTCCCCGTGACGGGCCAGGACGGGGCCGACCCCCGGGCGGAACCCCTGCCGGACCCCGACCGGGAGGCTGTGGTGGCCGCGGCGGTCGAGGACGCGCGGGCGCTGATGACCGCGCTGCGCACGAGCTGACAGCACAGGGCCCCGCGACCGTTTCCGGTCGCGGGGCCCTGTGTCGTCGTACGGGGTGCCGTTACTCGGCGGCGAGGGCGGCCTCGGCGTCGAGGGTGACGGCGACGGCCTGGATCACGGAGGCGATCTTGAAGGCCTCCTGGATCGTCTCGCGGTCGACGCCCGCCTTGCGCAGGACCTGCTCGTGCGAGTCCAGGCACTGGCCGCAGCCGTTGATCGCGGAGACCGCGAGCGACCACAGCTCGAAGTCGACCTTCTCCACGCCCGGGTTGCCGATGACGTTCATCCGCAGGCCCGCGCGCAGCGTGCCGTACTCCGGGTCGGAGAGCAGGTGCCGGGTGCGGTAGAAGACGTTGTTCATCGCCATGACCGCGGCGGCGGACTTGGCGGCGGTGTACGCCTCCGGCGAGAGGTTCGCCTTCGCCTCGGGCTCCAGCTCACGCAGGACGAGCGGCGAACGGGCGGCGATCGCGCAGGACAGGACGGTGCCCCACAGCTGCTGCTGCGGGAGGTCGCTGTTGCCGATGACCGAACCGAGGTTCAGCTTCAGGTCCTTGGCGAAGTCCGGTATGGCCGACTTCAGGGAGTCGAGGGACATCCGTCACTCACCGGCCAGCAGCGCGCCGGCGTCGATGGTGTTGTCACCCTTGTTCCAGTTGCACGGGCACAGCTCGTCGGTCTGCAGGGCGTCGAGGACCCGCAGGACCTCCTTGGGGTTACGGCCCACGGAACCGGCGGTCACCATCGAGAACTGGATCTCGTTGTTCGGGTCCACGATGAAGACGGCGCGCATCGGCAGGCCGTCCTCGCCCAGGATGCCCAGCTCGGTCGACAGCTCGCGCTTGATGTCGGACATCATCGGGAAGGGCAGGTCACGCAGGTCGGCGTGGTCCTTGCGCCAGGCGTGGTGCACGTACTCGGAGTCGAGCGAGAAGCCGAGGATCTGCGCGTCGCGGTCGGCGAACTCATCGTTCAGCTTGCCGAAGGCGGCGATCTCGGTCGGGCACACGAAGGTGAAGTCCAGCGGCCACGCGAAGACGACCTTCCACTTGCCCTCGTGGGTCTTGTGGTCGATCTGCGCGAACTCAGCTCCGGCCTCGAGCGAGACACAGGCGGTCAGGTCGAAGGTGGGGAACTTGTCACCAACAGTGAGCACGCGCTCTCCTTATACAGTGGAAAATAACCCTTTTGGGGGTTTTCCGATGGGGTTGGACGTATCTCACATGCTGACACACCTGCATTGATTACAGAAATAGCTACTCTTGTGCCGGGTGATCGGAGGTACCTATCAGTGGCTGTCAGTAGTAGGGGAACGAAGCAACCGACGCTCGCACAACTGCGCGCCTTCGCGGCCGTCGCCGAGCACCTGCACTTCCGGGACGCCGCCGCGGCCATCGGCATGAGCCAGCCCGCGCTCTCCGGAGCCGTCTCCGCGTTGGAGGAGGCCCTCGGCGTGCAGCTGCTGGAGCGCACCACCCGCAAGGTGCTGCTCTCCCCGGCGGGCGAGCGGATCGCGGCGCGGGCCCAGGTGGTGCTCGACGCCATGGGCGGGCTGCTGGAAGAGGCCGAGGCCGTGCGGGCGCCCTTCACCGGGGTGCTGCGCCTCGGGGTGATCCCCACGGTGGCGCCGTACCTGCTGCCGACCGTGCTCGGGCTCTTCCACCGGCGCTACCCGCGCATGGACCTCCAGGTGCACGAGGAGCAGACCGCCTCGCTGCTGGAGGGCCTCGGCGGCGGACGCCTGGACCTGCTCCTGCTCGCGGTGCCGCTCGGGGTACCCGGAGTGAGCGAACTGCCCGTCTTCGACGAGGACTTCGTCCTGCTCGCACCCCGGGAGCACCCGCTGGCCGGGCGCCGGGACATCCCGCTGGAGGAACTGCGCGGACTGCAGCTGCTGCTGCTCGACGAGGGGCACTGCCTGCGCGACCAGGCCCTCGACATCTGCCGGGAAGCGGGTCGGACGACCGGCGCGGACGTCACCACGACCGCCGCCGGGCTGTCCACCCTCGTACAACTGGTCGCCGGGGGACTGGGCGTGACGCTGTTGCCGCGCACCGCGCTGCGCCTGGAGACCGCCCGCAACGAGTACCTGTCCACCGGGTACTTCGCCGAGCCCGCGCCCTCCCGGCGGATCGCCCTGGCCATGCGGACCGGGACCGCCCGCCAGGAGGAGTTCAGGGCGATCGCCGCCGCGCTGCGCGAAGCCGTACGCCCGCTCCCGGTCTGGCCCACCGACTAGGGGGTGTCACCGGGAACGGGCGTACGGGGTTCAGGAGGGCCCCGGGGTCACTCCGTGCGCAGGCCGTCCGGGCGCATCAGCCGCAGCAGCGGCGGCAGGCTGAGCAGGGTCACCACGACCACCACGCCCGCGCCGGCCGCCGTCATCCCGAGCACCGACGCCCAGTCGATCCGGAGCGGCTGGGCGGCCATGCCCATCAGGACGGCGCCCAGCCCCACGCCCGCCCCGGCCGCCAGCACCAGACCCAGCACGATCGGCACGGCCGTCTGCCACAGCACCGACAGGCTCAGCGTGGAGCGCTTGGTGCCGAAGGCGACCAGGGCGCAGAGCAGCCGCTTGCGTTCGCGCAACTGCTCCAGCTGGGAGACGAGCAGGCTTCCACCGATCAGGACCAGGACGGCGGTGGCGCCGAAGAACAGCCCCGTGCGGATCGAGGAGTAGCCGGCGGCTTCCGTGGTGTCCCGCAGCGTCATCGTCGTGACGAACGGGTCCGCCTTGAAGACGGCGTTGCGCGCCCGGTCCAGGGCGTCCGGACCGGACTCGTCGACCTGGACGTAGACCTGCGCGTCCGGGAACCTGCCGATGTCCTTCGGCGCCGCCGACGGGGTCACCAGCAGGCCGCTGCGCAGCTGTCCGGTGGGGTCCTCCCGGCTGGGGACCGTGCGGGCGTCCGCCGGGACCTTCCACTTCGCCGGACCGGGCCGGTCGGACGTCCCGGACGCGGACGCGGAGCCGTACCCGTACCCCCGGACGTTGCCGACGAACAGCTCGTCGCCGGGCTTCGCCGTGGCCCCGTAGACGTCGTCCCGGGAGGGGGAGCCGGTCACGACGAAGGCGTCCCCGTCCTTGCAGGAACCGAGCGTCGCGACCTCGCCGAGCGCGTCGCAGGTGCCGATGGTCACCTGGACCGTCTCCTCGTCCGCGGGCACCTGGTGGGCGGCCTGCGTGGAGGTCAGCGGGACGGCGCGGGTGACGCCCGGCACGGCGGCGATCCGCTGCGCGAGGTCGTCCATGGACGTCTCGGACTCGCGGTTGACCATGACCGCGACGGCGGCCCGGCCGGGATCCTGGCCGGTCGACTTGGTGTAGTCGCCCTCGACACCCGCGAAGAGCATCTGGAGGGCGATGGCGCCGGCGACGGCCACGGCGATGCCGTTGACGAGCCGCGCGGCGGCGCCGCTGTTGACCTGGAGCCGCCGCACGGCCAGCTGCCAGGAGACCGGGCCGCCGGATATCTTCGCGACGAATCGTTCCAGCAGCCAGGGGATCAGGACGGTGACCCCGACCAGCAGCAGCACCACGCCTCCGGCGACCTGCCACTGGTTGAACCTGCCGTGGTCGTTGCCGCGGCCGCCCAGGGGCAGGAGCAGGCCGATTCCGACCAGCGGGAGCAGCAGCCGCCACCAGATGCGACGCCGGGAGGGCTTGGCCGTACGGACGACGCCCAGCGGCTCGATGACCACACCGCGCAGCGCGAACAAGGTCACGGCCACCGCCGCCGCAGGCACCGCGAGGGCGACCAGGACGGCGAGCCAGGGCGCCGGGTCCAGGTCGGCGGGGAAGACGCTGCGCTGCTGGAGGCTGACGCTGCCCACCAGGGAGCGGCCGACGGCGAAGAAGCCGGCGCCCAGCACCAGTCCGATCAGCGAGCCGGCCAGCGCCTCGCCGGCCGCGATCCGGCGCACCATCCGGCCGTCGGCGCCGACCAGCCGCAGGGCGGCGAGCCGCCGGTCGCGCCGCTCCCCGCCGAAGCGGACGGCGGTGGCGATGAACACGGCGACGGGCATCAGCAGGGCGACGAACGTCAGGACGACCATCAGCATGAGCACGGGGTCGAGGCCCTCGCGGTCCGTGTCGTGGCCGAAGCCGGTGACGCGCTGGACGCGGTAGTCCTCGGGGCCGTTCTTCAGGAGGGTGTCGCTGCCCAGGTAGAAGAACAGTTCGCCGGGGCCGACCAGCCCCGGGGCGCCGACGATCTCACTGACCCGCGCGTCGAGCCGCTCGCGCAGGAGGGCGCCTTCGGAGGACTTCAGCAACTCGTCGAGGGCGGGGGAGAGGGCCATCTCGCCCGGGCCGGGGATCCGCTTCAGACCGGGCGGCAGCGGGGCGTCCGGGCCCTCGGCCCGGATCATGTTGCCCTCGATGTCCTTGTGCCGGTACGTCTGGCCGATGCGGGCGATCAGCAGGGTGTCGGGCCCGGGGGTCTCGGCTCGCTCGGAGTTCAACGTCGACCGTGCGTCGCCGCGCTCGTACCGCTGGGCGAGGGCGCCGGGGATCGCGGTGCTGATGAGCAGCAGGGCGACGCCGAGACCGACACCGATACCGGTGAGCAGGGTGCGGGTCCATCCCTCGCGGCCGCCGCCGAAGGCGAAGCGGGTGCCCATGCCGAGATCGCGGGCCCAGACCTGGAGCCGGCTCATACGATCCGCTCCATGTCGCGGGATTTGCCGTCGCGTACGACGATCTCCCGGTCGGAGTAGGCGGCCACGCGCGTCTCGTGCGTGACGAGCACGACGGCGGAGTTCGCGGACCGGGCGGCCTCGGTGAGCAGCTGCATGACGAGTTCGCCGTTGAGGGAGTCGAGGGCTCCGGTGGGCTCGTCGGCGAAGATCACCCGGGGGCCGGTGACCAGGGCGCGGGCGACGGCCACGCGCTGCCCCTGGCCGCCGGATATCTCGCCGGGCCGCTTGGCCGCGAGGTCCTCCACCTGGAGCTGCTCCATCCAGCGCAGTGCGGTGCGTTCGGCCTCCTTGCGCTTGACGCCGGTCAGGCGCAGGGGGAGGGCGACGTTCTCCACGCAGGTCAACTCCGGTACGAGCTGGCCGAACTGGAAGACGAAGCCGAACTCGGTGCGGCGCAGGGCGCTGCGCTCGGCATCGCTCAGGGAGGTGAGCTCGCGGCCGGCGTAGGTGATGGAGCCGGAGTCGGGAGGGACGATGCCCGCGAGGCAGTGCAGCAGCGTCGACTTGCCGGAGCCGGAGGGGCCCATGACGGCGACGACCTCGCCGGGGTGGATGGAGAACTCGGCACCGTCGAGGGCCTTGGTGGCACCGAACGCCTTGCGCAGGTCCGTCGCGGCGAGGAGGGAACCGGCAGGGGGCATCATCGGCGGACCTCCCGCGCGAGCTGGTCGAGGCGGGCCGCGGTGAGCTCCAGCCACCGCAGGTCCGCCTCCAGGTGGAAGAGGGCGTGGTCGCAGACGAGCTGGTCGGCTATGTCGCCCTTGCGCTTGCGCTGGGTGAGGATGCGCATGAGGCGCAGGTGCTCGGCGCGCTGGGTGTCCAGCAGTTCGTCGGCGCGGCGGCCGGTGAGCAGGGCGAGGACGACCTTCGTGTAGAGGGTCGAGTGGAGGTACGGCTCGGGCTTCTCGGGCTGGGAGAGCCAGGCCTCGACGTCGGTGATCCCGGCGTCGGTGATGGCGTACCGCTTGCGCTCGGGGCCGCCACCGCTTTCCACGCCGTCGACCTCGACGAGGCCGTTCTTCAGGAGCCGGGACATGGTCGAGTAGACCTGCCCGTAGGCGAGGGGCCGATCGTGGCCGAACTTTTCGTCGAAGGTCCGCTTGAGGTCGTAACCATGGCGCGGGCCGGCCTCTAGGAGGCCCAGGAGCGTGTGACCGATGGACATGGCCGCGACTCTACACTGCGTGTATACGCTGAGTGTATAGAGGGCGGGACGGGTGCCCTGCGGCGACTGCGGCATGAGTGTGCCCCGACGGGGCCGGGGTCTCCGGCCCCATCGGGGCACAGGGGTCATTCCGTGGGCTTGGGCGGCCGCCCCCGGCGCGGGATGGGGCCGGGGGCCGACGGGAGGCGGCCCGCCTCGGCGAGGGCCCGGCGGAGCAGGAACTCGATCTGCGCGTTGGCGCTGCGCAGTTCCTCGCCCGCCCAGCGGGCCAGCGCGTCGTAGACCTGCGGGTCGAGCCGCAGCAGCACCTGCTTGCGCGCCTGCCGGCCCGCCGGTTTCTCCTCGCCGCCGGGGGTCACTGGTAGAGGGTTCCCGTGTTGACCACCGGCTGGGCGGCGCGGTCGCCGCACAGGACGACCATCAGGTTCGAGACCATGGCCGCCTTGCGCTCCGGGTCCAGGTCCACGATGTCCTGCTCCGCCAGCCGGGTCAGTGCCAGCTCGACCATGCCCACCGCGCCCTCCACGATCTGCTTGCGGGCCGCCACGACCGCGCCCGCCTGCTGGCGCTGGAGCATCGCGGAGGCGATCTCCGGAGCGTACGCGAGGTGCGTGAAGCGGGACTCGATGATGTGCACACCGGCCGCGTCGACGCGGTCGCGCAGTTCGACCGCCAGCTTCTCGGTGATCTCCTCGGCGTTGCCGCGCAGCGACAGGCCGCCTTCCTCGTGCGCGTCGTAGGGGTACTCGATGGCGATGTGCCGGACCGCCGCCTCGGTCTGGGTCTCGACGAACTCCGTGAAGTCCTCGACCTCGAAGGTGGCCCGGGCCGTGTCCTCGACCCGCCACACCACGACCGCCGCCAGTTCGATCGGGTTGCCGTAGGCGTCGTTGACCTTCAGGACGGCCGTCTCGTGGTTGCGCACCCGGGTGGAGATCTTCTCGCGGGAGGTCAGCGGGTTCACCCAGCGCAGCCCGTCGGCACGGATGGTGCCCTTGTAGCGGCCGAACAGCTGGACGACCCGGGCCTCGCCCGGCGCCACCGTGTTCAGCCCGCTCATGGCGAACACGGAGGCGAGGCCCAGGAGTACGCCGAGGGCTATCAGGGTCACCTTGGCCGCGACGGCCGCGAGCACCGCGCCGGCGACGATCAGGCCCGCGCCCGCCAGCAGACCCAGCAGCCCGAGCAGCAGAGCCAGGCCGCCGCCGACACTGCGCGCGGTGAACTCCCGTACTCCGTCAGGGGTGGCGTTTTCGTTCGTCATGGTTTGCCCCGTTTCTCAGCTCGCGGTCGGTCGGACCGTCTAGCAAAGTGATATCACTTTTTTGCGCTACGGCAACCCTTCGGCTTAGGTGGGCGTCGGTTCCCTTGATGTGGGTGCTGATTCTCACGTCCGAAATGACCTTAATTGGTCATGGTTGGCCAACTTTTATCACAGCCTGCGGTGTTAGCTTTCTGAGCTGACGTCGGGGGGGTAATCGAGCGGAGCGGGAGCGATGGGCCGAGCAGAAGTGCGTAAGGCGCAGCAGCAGCGCGGTGCGCGGCGTGCGCCGAGCGGACGCGCGCAGGGCACCAAAGGAAGCGGAAGTACCGGTAAACGCACGGGTATACGCCGCTTCTTCACCTGGAAGAAGATCCTGGGTACGTTCTTCGGGCTGATGCTGCTCGGCATGGCCGCACTGGTCGGCCTGTACTTCTACGTCGAAGAGCCGGACCCCAACAATCAGGCGCTCCAGCAGAGCAACGTCTACAAGTACGCAGACGGCACGATCATGGCCAGCAAGGGCAAGGTCAACCGCGAGATCCTGCCGATCGACAAGATTCCGATGGACGTGCAGGAGGCGTTCATCGGGATCGAGAACAAGTCCTTCCGCAGCGACCAGGGTGTGGACTTCAAGGGACTGGCCCGCGGTCTTTGGAACACGGCGACCGGGCGCGGCAAGGCCGGCGGCTCCACGATCACCCAGCAGTACGTCAAGAACTACTACCTGACCCAGGACCAGACCGCGAGCCGCAAGCTCAAGGAGCTGGTGATCTCCCTGAAGGTCGACCAGCGCATGAAGAAGCCCGAGATCCTCGCGGGCTACCTGAACACCAGTTACTTCGGGCGCGGCGCGTACGGCATCCAGGCGGCCGCCCAGGCCTACTACGGCGTCGACGCCAGTCAGTTGAGCCTGGAGCAGGGCGCGTACCTCGCCACCCTCGTCCAGGCCCCCAGCCAGTACGACTGGTCGACCGCCGGCGACGACACCAAGAAGCGGATCATGATCCGCTACAACGCCACGTTCGTGAACATGGTGGAGAACGGCAAGCTGGACGAGGCCAAGCGCCAGACGCTGAAGTTCGCCGAGCCGCTCCCGCCGCAGCCGCCGGCGGGCATGGACGGCCAGAAGGGGTACCTGGTCCAGGCGGCCGAGGCCGAACTCAACGCCCAGGGCGTCGAGAGGAAGCTGATCGACGCCGGTGGCTGGACCTTCACGCTGAACATCGATCCGAAGAAGCAGGAAGCGCTGGAGAAGGCCGTCCAGGACGAGCTGGAGTCCAAGCTCGACCGCAAGGACACCAAGGGCAAGCCCCAGGACCAGAGCGTGCAGGCCGGTGCCACCTCCGTGGACCCGAAGACCGGCGCGATCGTCGCGATGTACGGCGGTACGAGCCTGAAGGACCACTGGTCCAGCAACGCCCTGCGCAAGGACTACCAGCCGGGCTCGACCTTCAAGCCGATCGTGCTCGCCTCCGCGCTGGAGAACGGCGCGAAGACCCAGGACGGCAAGCCGATCACGCCGAACGCGCTCTACGACGGCACCAGCAAGCGCGCGGTCGTCGGCAGCGACATCCCGTTCGCCCCGCAGAACCAGGAGGACCGCAACTTCGGCACCCCGATGATGACGGTCCAGGAGGCGACCAACTTCTCGGTCAACTCCGTCTACGCGCAGATGATCGTGGACGTCGAGCCGCGCAACGTGAAGAAGACGGCCCTGGCCCTCGGCATGAAGGACCGTGAGGGCTGGCCCGAGGACAAGCCGGCCATGTCGCTCGGCACCATGAGCGCCAACACCGTCGAGATGGCGGGCGTCTACGCCACCTTCGACAACCACGGCAAGAAGGTCACGCCGACCATCATCAAGAAGGCCGAGCACAAGGACCGCGAGGTCGCGCCGGCCCAGCCCGTCGGTTCCCAGGCCATCAGCCGCCAGACCGCCGACACCGTCACCAAGGTGCTCACGGGCGTCGTCAACGACGAGGGCGGCTCCGGCAACAAGGTCCGCAGCAGCGCCTACGAGGCCGCGGGCAAGACCGGTACCACCGAGAACAACGTCTCCGGCTGGTTCTCCGGATTCACCCCGGAGCTGGTCACCGTCGTCGCGATCTTCGGTGAGGAGCCCGTCACCGCCAAGCAGGTCACCCTGACCGGTACGGCCGGCCTCGGCCGACTGGGCGGATCCAGCTTCCCGGCCTCGATCTGGAAGGCGTACACGCTCGCCGCCCTCAAGGGCAACGCGGGCAAGTTCCAGCTGACCGAGGCGGAGATGGGCGCCGTGCAGACGCCGTCCCGCAGCGCCTCGCCGACGCCGTCGCCGTCGCCGTCCTCCAGCGCCCCGGCGGCCAGCAGCAGCCCGCCGGCGTCCCCGACGCCGACCCCGACGCCCACGGCGACCAAGACGACGCCGACGCCGACCCCGACGCCGACCCCGACGCCCACGCCGACCAAGACCAACGGTCCCAAGCCGCCGGACCCGCCGCTGCTGCCCGAGCACTAGGCAGTGCCGACATACGAAAGACCGCCGCCCCGCAGCCTTCGAAGGCTGCGGGGCGGCGGTCTTTCGTATGTCGCGCGATCAGCGCCGTTCGGGCTGCCCCGGCAGCGACAGCTCGAACCAGACGACCTTTCCGCTGCTGAGCCGCGTCGCGCCCCAGCGGCGGGCCATCCGGTTGACCAGGAACAGACCGCGGCCGCCCTCGTCGGTGTCCCGCGCCCGGCGCTGGCGCGGCAGCTGCGGAGAGTCGTCGCCGACCTCGCAGCGCAGTACGTCCGTCCGCAGCAGGCGCAGGGTCACGGGCCGCTCCGCGTACCGCACGGCATTGGTGACCACCTCGCTGACCAGCAGCTCCAGCGAGTCGCTCAGCTCCTCCAGGCCCCACCGGGTCAGAGCGCGCCGGGCGAACCGGCGGGCCCGGCCCGGGGCGGTCTCCTCCGGGTCCAGGAACCAGTACGCGACGTCGCTGGGCGCGATCCCGTCGAACCGGGCCGCGAGCAGCGCGATGTCGTCGTCCCGGTCACCGGGGCCGAGCATGTCCAGCACGTCGTCGCAGAGCGCCTCCAGCGGCGGCGGGTGGTCCAGGCCGGTCAGCTGGGCGGTGGTCGCCAGGCGCTCGCGGAGCTGCTCGATGCCGGTCCACACGTCCCGCAGGCGCGACTCCACCAGCCCGTCGGTGTAGAGCAGCAGGGTGCCCCCGGCGGGCGCGTCCAGCTCCACGGCCTCGAAGTCCACGCCGCCGACGCCGATGGGAGCGCCGGGAGGCACGCGGAGCACCTCGGCGCGGCCGCCCAGGTGCAGCAGGACCGGCGGCGGGTGGCCCGCGTTGGCGATGGTGATCCGGTGCGCGACGGGATCGTAGACGGCGTACAGGCAGGTGGCCATGCGGTCGGAGCCGAGGCGCTGCGCCTGCTCGTCCAGGTGGTGCAGGACCTCGGCGGGCGGCAGGTCCAGCTGCGCGAGGGTCTGCGCGGTGGTGCGGAGCTGGCCCATGATCGCGGCGGAGGTCATGGAGTGGCCCATGACGTCGCCGACGACGAGCGCGACGCGGCTGCCGGGCAGCGGTATGGCGTCGTACCAGTCGCCGCCGACCCGTGCCGTCTCGGCGGCGGGCAGGTAGCGGGAGGCGAGCCGCACCCCGGTGGGCTGCGGGAGACTGTCGGGCAGCATGGTGCGCTGCAGCTCGTCGGCGATGTACGCCTCACGGCCGTACAGGACCGCCTTGTCGATGCCGAGCGCGGTGTGGGTGGCCAGTTGGGCGGCGACCAACAGGTCGTTCGGCTCGAAGGCGGGCCGCTCGGGGCTGCGCAGGAAGACGGCGGCGCCGATCACCCGGCGGCGGCCGCGCAGCGGCGCGAGGACGGCCCGGTTGCCGCGCGGCAGCGGGTGGTCCACGCCGAGCAGCTCGGGCAGCGCGACCCGGGCGGCGGCGGACGACGCGAAGACGGGCCGTACGCCGCGCAGCACCTCGGCGAGCGCGCCGCCGGGCCGGATCTCGCACAGCTCGGCCGCGGGCAGGTCACCCTGCGGGCCGACCAGCGGCAACTGGCTGAAGTCGAGCTCGCCGGTGGCCCCCGCGGCCCCGGCGAGGTCCATCCCCGCGCCGATCGTGCTGCTCAAGTCCGTCAGGTCGTCGATAGGCCGGAGCCGGTCGGTGCGCCGGAGCCTTAAGACGACCGGGCCGACGGGCCGCTCGTCGCCGACCGGGAGCGGGTCGCGCAGGTACACGAGGATGGCGTCCGAGAAGGTCGGCACGGTGGCCCGGCACAGGCCCAGCACGATCTCGTCGAGGTCGATGCCGCGGGCGATCCGCCGGGTGGCGGCGCCGACGAAGCGCAGCCGGTCCCCCTCGCGGCGCGCGGCGGTCGCCTCCCCGGTGCCTGCGACCGGTGTTCCGGTCCCGCCGCCTCCGTGCCGGCCGGCGCCACCGGCACCGGCGACCGCCCCGGCGTCACCGTGGGTCGCGCCGTCGCGTGGGCGGGCGTTGTCGTGGCCCGGGTCCGGCAGCTGTCCCTGCGCCTGCGCCTGCGCTTGGCCCTGGGGGCAGTCCGCGCCGGCCGGAACGTCCCCGGCCGCGGCGCCGCGTCCCGGGTCCGGGGCGCGGCCGGTGCCCTGCTGCTCGCCCTCGGC
>NZ_JBGBPT010000139.1:0-14272 GCF_041106355.1 Streptomyces sp. BF23-19
GGGCGGCGCGCGAAGCGCCGCCCGGCGTCGTGCTGTCCGCTACCGGACCATCCGGTCCTGCAGCTTCGCGAGCGTCCACAGGTCCAGGCCGAGGCCCTGCGTCAGATAGCCGTAGAAGCTGCCGTAGTCGGCCTCCAACTGCGCCGTCGCCGAGTCCAGGTAGTCCTGACGGACCTCCTGGAGCGGGATCAGCAGGTCCGGGTTCTGCATCCGGCCCGACTGCTTGAGACCCGCCCGCACCTGGGCGTCGTAGCCGGCGCGGAAGGTGTTCGACGCCAGGTAGTCGCGCTCCGCGGTGTCCTCGGGGACGGCGAGGGCGCGCAGCAGGACGTAACTCATCCAGCCGGTCCGGTCCTTGCCGGACGTGCAGTGGTACAGGACCGGGCCCTGCCGGCCGTCGGCGATCTCCCGCAGGGTCGCCGCGAACTGCGCCCGGTTCTCGGGGCTGCTCACGAAGGTGCGGTAGATGTCGCGCATGTAGGCCTCGGCGCGGCCGCCGCCGAGCATCTGCTCCTGGACGACGGGATCGCCGCTGCCGATCGCGCCGACGAGGGTTCCGTAGAGGCCGAGGTCGCTGACGGGGCGCGAGGTGGGGGAGAGCCCAGCGGGCAGCCGGTCGGCGCCGTCGTACTGGAGCTCCATCGGAATGCGGAAATCGACGACCTTCTTGAGGCCGAGACCGGCGACGGTGGTGACGTCCGCTGCGGTCAGCTTGCTCAGTGCGTCGGAGCGGTAGACCAGTCCCTGGCGGACCTGACCGCCGGTCCAGGTGCGGTAGCCGCCGATGTCCCGGAGGTTGACGGCGCCCTGGAGGGGAATCTGGCGAATCGTTTCGGCTTGCAGCTGGTGCTGCTGGTGCCGGGCGCTGACCCCGGCTCCGGGCGCCGCCGCCGCGTACGCGGAGGCGGGCAGGGTCCCGATGGCGAGAGCGGCGGCGGGCGCCGCGATCGCCAGGCGGATGCGGGCACGGCTCATAGGGGCGACTCCTGTGACGGAGAAGGGGGATCACCCTGGTGGTGGCAGGGTGCGGAGCGAGTGCGGTGCTTCGAGCGAGGTGAGCGAGGTGAGGGCTTCGAGTGATTCGAGGACCTGTTGTGCTTCGGCCATGACGCGGGAGACGAGCTCCGCACAGGACGGAAGATCGTCGATCACCCCCGCGACCTGGCCCGATGCCATGACGCCGAGGTCCGTACGGCCCTCGACCATGGACGCCTTGAGGAGCATCGGGGTGTTCGCGGCGAGCAGGACCTGGCTCCAGGACAGGTCCTTGCCGTGTTTCATCGCGAGGCCGTCGCGGACCATCTGCGACCAGCTCAGGCCGGACAGCTTCCGGAAGCCGGCCGCGTGCCGCACCGCCCGGACCAGCGCCCGGGTGCGGCCCGCCCGCTCCAGCGAGTCGACCAGCTCCGTACGGAGCATGCGGTGCGGCAGCCCGTCGACGGCCGTGGTGACGGTGACGTCCTTGACCGTGGCCTTCAGGTACTCGGCCTTCACGGCGTCCGGGACGGTCGAGTCCGAGGTCAGCAGGAACCGGGTGCCCATGGCGATGCCCGCGGCCCCGTACGACAGGGCCGCGACCAGGCCGCGCCCGTCGCTGAAGCCGCCCGCCGCGATCACCGGGATGTCCACGGCGTCCACGACCTGCGGCAGCAGCACCGTCGTGGCCACGTCCCCCGTGTGACCGCCGCCCTCGCCGCCCTGCACGATCACCGCGTCGGCCCCCCAGGCGGCCACCTTCTCGGCGTGCCGCCGGGCCCCGATCGACGGGATGACGACCACGCCCGCGTCCTTGAGCCGCCCGATCAGCTCCTTGGAGGGCGCCAGCGCGAACGAGGCGACCCGCACCCCCTCGTCGATGATCAGCTGGGCGCGCTCGGCCGCGTCCCCCGCGTCCGCCCGCAGATTGACCCCGAAGGGCGTCCCGTCCGGGATACGGCACTTCACCTCGCGGACCGCCGAACGCAGCTGGTCCAGGGTCATCGTGGCCGAGGCCAGGATGCCCAGCGCCCCCGCCTCGGCCGCGCCCGACACCAGCCGGGGCCCGGCGACCCAGCCCATGCCCGTCTGCACGAGGGGGTGCTCGACCCCGACCAGCTCGGTGAACGCCGTCCGCATCGTCATCGTCCTCCCCATCGCCTCAGACCCGCACTTCGCTCTCGCGTAGCCCCTCGGGGTCGATCACCTCGCGGATCAGCCGCAGCTCCTCGGCGGTCGGCTCGCGGGTGAACGGGACCTCGCCGGTGACCGCCGGCTCGAAGCCGGTCGCCGCCAGGACGTCTTCGACGGTGACGCCCGGATGCACGGAGGCCAGGCGCATCGAGTGACCGGGCCCGGTGAAGTCGAAGACCCCGAGATCGCTGACCACCCGGGGCAGCCGGTGGAAGCGGGTCACCCCGGCCGCCTCCGCGCGGTCGTAGCCGACCCCGCTGACCATGTCGACGCGCTCGACGAACACCCGCTTCGAGTGCTTGGGCACCCAGTAACTCACCGGGTTGTTCAGTGTGTTCACGGGCGCGCCGCGCACCCCGAGGAGCTGGCGCGCCGGCCGCTCCCAGTCGCCGATGCAGGAGATGTTCTGGTTGCCGAACCGGTCGATCTGACTGGCCCCCATCATCACGTGCCGCCGGCCGCCGGTGACCATGGTCAGGTGGCGCCGGTACGGGAGCCAGCCCTCGGCCGTGCCGTCCAGCCCGACGAGCGTCGCCTCGCCGTCGGTCAGCAGCAGGTCGGGGGAGAAGGTCCGCTTCGCGAGCCGGGCCCCGAAGGAGGGGATCAGGCCCATCGGACTGGCCAACACCTCGCCGTTGTCGCGCCAGGCCTCGGCGCAGGCGATCACGCAGTACTCGGCGCGGGAGACGGTGCGGGGGGCGGTGGTGGTGTCGGTGGTCGTCACTGCTGCTCCTCGTGCCAGGTCCGGACGGCCAGTTGGTAGTCGTGCTCGCTCGCCCCGGACAGGAATCGGGCCGAGAACTCGTCCCAGGGGGTGGTCGCGTACAGCTTCTGGAAGGCCTCGTCGCGGTCGTGGTCGGGGACGCAGGAGGTGAAGTGCGCTCCGTTCGGGGTCTCCACGACCCCGGTCACGGAGTGCCGGCTGACGAGGAGGGACTGCGGGGGGCCGGACTTGGCGAGCTCGGCGGTCTCGACGAGCTGTTCGCAGGAGACGTAGGCGGCGTCGGCGGCCTCGCAGAACAGGTCGTCGAAGTACGGGTCCGGGCCCAGGTACTGGGCGTTGCCGAGGCGGTCGGCGCGGTTGAGGTGGACCAGGGCGGCGTCCATGCGCAGGGCCGGGACGGCGACGAGCTCCTCGCCGTCGTCGTAGGGGGAGGTGACCGTACGCAGCTCCGGGTTGACCCGCATCACGTCGGACCCGAGGCCGGCCCGGACCGGGAGGAAGGGGAGCCGGTTGGCGGCGGCGTGCAGGCCCCACATGAACATGGCCTCGTCGAGCTCGGTGAGGGTGAAGGCGGCGCGCTCGCGGGCGGCCCGGAAGTGGGGCTCCAGCGGGATCGAGTCGAGGGTGGCGAAGGGGGCCACCAGCCTGCGGATGCGGCCGGCGGCGGCCAACAGGCCGACGTCGGGGCCGCCGTAGGAGATCACGGTCAGATCGGTGATCTCGGAGCGGAGCAGCGCTCGCACCAGGGCCATGGGCTTGCGCCGGGACCCCCAGCCGCCGATGCCGAGGGTCATTCCGCTGTGCAGCTGCCCGACCACCTCTTCGGGGGTCATCACCTTGTCCGTCCTGCCGCTCACGCGCTCTCTCCCTTCCCGAAGGTGTCGCGGACCCGGTCGGCCACCCCGCTGAGGTTGGCCTCGAAGGTGAAGCCCTGCTCGAAGCGGTAGCTGCGGCGCACGTCCACGGGGTCGATCCCGTTGATGGCCGCCTTCGCCAGCCGGATCAGGTAGCCGTCCTTCTTCGCTATCTCGGCGGCCAGCTCCAGGGCGGCCGCGCGCAGCTCCGCGCGCGGCACCACCCGCCAGACCGAGCCGTGGGCGTGCAGCTCGGCGGCGGTCGCGGTGCGCGAGGTGTAGTACAGCGCGCGCATCAGGTGCTGCGGGACCAGCCGGGCCAGGTGGGTGGCGGCGCCGAGCGCGCCCCGGTCCAGCTCGGGCAGCCCGAAGGTGGCGTCCTCGGAGGCGACGATCGCGTCGGCGTTCCCGACGAGCCCGATGCCGCCGCCCAGGCAGAACCCGTTCACGGCCGCCACGACCGGCACCTCGCACTCGTAGACGGCGGCGAAGGCCTCGTAGCAGCCCCGGTTGGCGCCGACGAGGGCGGTGTGTCCGGTGTCGCGCTGCATCTCCTTGATGTCGACGCCGGCGTTGAAGCCGCGGCCCTCGGCGGCGAGGACGACGCATCGGATCTCGGGGTCGCGGCCGGCCGCCCGCAGGGCGTCGGCGAGGTCGTACCAGCCCTGCACCGGGAGCGCGTTGACGGGCGGGAAGTCGACTGTGACGAGTGCGATGCCCTTGTCGGGGCTTGAGGTGGAGACACCCATGAGCGGATCAGCTACCTTTCCACCAAACATTTGTTAGGTGAGGAAGGTAGCAGCCTATGGAGCTCGACGGGAGGGTTGTCGTCGTCACCGGAGGAACCCGGGGCGTCGGCGCCGGAATCGCCCGGTCGTTCCTCGCGGCCGGCGCGGACGTGGTCGTCTGCGCCCGACGGCCCCCGGAGGAGACGGTGTCGGCGGACGGCCGGAAGGCCACCTTCACCCCGGTCGACCTACGCGACCCGGCCGCCGTCCAGGACTTCTTCGGCGCGGTCGCGAACCGGTACGGACGACTCGACTGCCTGGTCAACAACGCGGGCGGCACCCCGTACCGGCTGCTGGGCGAGGGCGAGGCGCAGCGCCACGCACGGGTCGTCGAACTCAACCTGCTCGCCCCGCTGACCGCCTCCCTCGCCGCCCACCCCTGGCTGCGCGAGGCCCGGGGCTCGGTGGTCATGATCGGCAGCGTCAGCGGGACCCGCCCCTCACCCGGGACGGCCGCGTACGGCGCCGCCAAGGCGGGGCTGGAGAACCTGGCTCGGTCCATGGCCGTCGAATGGGCCCCCGAAGTACGGGTCAACTCGGTGGTCCTCGGCATGGTGCGGACGGAACTGTCCCACCTGCACTACGGCGACGAGGCCGGCATCGCGTCGGTCGGCGCCACCGTCCCGCTGGGGCGCCTGGCCGAACCCTCGGACGTAGGGGAGGCGGCGGTGTTCCTGGCCTCGGACCGGGCGGCGTACGTGAGCGGGGCGAGCCTGCTCGTGCACGGGGGCGGCGAGCGCCCGGCGTTCTTGGATGCGGCAACTGTCAACAAGGAGAACTGAGATGGCGGGACTGTGCGAAGGCCGGGTCGTGATCGTGACGGGCGCGGGGCGGGGGCTGGGGCGCGCCCATGCCCTGGCCTTCGCGGCGGAGGGGGCGAAAGTCGTCGTGAACGACCTCGGGGTCGGGCTCGACGGGCTGCCGGGGCCTGACAGCCCGGCCGCTCAGGTGGTCGCCGAGATCGAGGAGCTGGGCGGGCAGGCCCTCGCGCACGGCGGCGACATCGCCACCACGAAGGGCGCGGCCTCGCTGGTGGCGGCGGCCGTGGACGGCTTCGGCCGCCTCGACACCCTCGTCAACAACGCGGGCTTCCTGCGGGACCGGATGCTGGTCAATCTCGACGAGGACGACTGGGACGCCGTCATGCGGGTCCACCTGAAGGGCCACTTCCTGCCGCTGCGGGCGGCGGCCGCATGGTGGCGGGCGGAGGCGAAGGCGGGCCGGCCGGTCGCGGCCCGGGCGGTCAACACCTCCTCCGGGGCCGGCCTGCTGGGCTCCGTCGGCCAGGGCAACTACAGCGCGGCCAAGGCCGGGATCCTCGGCCTCACAGTGGTCGCGGCGCAGGAGATGGGCCCGTACGGGGTCCAGGTCAACGCGATCGCCCCGGCGGCCCGGACCCGGATGACGGAGCGGACCTTCGCCGAGACCATGGCCGCCCCCGAGGCGGGCGGCTTCGACGCGATGGCCCCCGAGAACGTCTCCCCGCTGGTGGTGTGGCTGGGTGCGGACGCCTCCGCGGGGGTCACGGGCCGGGTCTTCGAGGCGGAGGGCGGCCGGATCACGGTGATGGAGGGCTGGCGGCCGGGCCCCACGGCGGACCGGGGCGGGCGCTGGACCCCGGCGGAGGCGGGGGAGGCCACCCTGAAACTCCTCGCGGCGGCGCAGGCACCGCTGCCGGTCTACGGGGCGCGGTAGCCCTAGGGTTTCTGGTCCCGGTGCTCCGGGAGCACCGGGGCACCTGAGAGCGAGAGGGACAGGACCCAGAGATGGCCATCACGCCGAGCCCGCAGAAGATCACCACGTTTCTGATGTTCGAGGGGCGGGCGGAGGAGGCGATGACCTTCTACCTCTCGCTGTTCGACGACGCCGAGGTGCTGGGCATCAGCCGCTACGGCGCCGACGACGCCGGGGGCGGCGAGGAGGGGAAGGTGCGCCACGCCTCCTTCTCCCTGGCCGGGCAGACGCTGATGTGCATCGACAGCTCGGTCAAGCACGAGTTCGGTTTCACGCCCGCCGTCTCGCTCTACGTCCAGTGCGACAGCGCGGCCGAGATCGAGCGCCTCTACGGAGCCCTCGCCGAGCAGGGCACGGAGCTGATGCCGCTGGGCTCGTACGGGTTCAGTGCCCGGTTCGGCTGGGTGAACGACCGCTTCGGCGTCTCCTGGCAGCTGAACCTGCTGGACGAGGCGGGCGCCGAGGACTGAACACGGTCGTCGAGTGCGAGGTGCGGCCGTTCCGCAACGAGGCTCCGGACGAGGCGGACCTGACCGAGGGCCACATCCTGGCCTGCCAGGCGCTGCGGCTCGGCGCCGACCGGGTGCGCATCACCTGCAAGGGCTGAAAACGGCGCGGCACGGAAGCGGGCCCGGCCCCCTGGCGAGGGGTCGGGCCCGAGTCTTCATCGGTGCGATGTCCTATGACTACCCGCTACACCCACTCGCTGAACCGCAACCAGCCCATCATGTTGTCCATTTCCCGCTCCGAGACCGCCGACCGGCCCGGTCGGCAGCGGACTTCGGGCGCGGGAACAGGTTCTACGGCCGCGTCGGGGCGGCGGGCTCGCACCGCCCGCCGCCCTCGGTCAGGAGAGCTTGCCGTTGTAGTCCGGCAGCTTCACGGTGCGCTCCGCGTGACCGCCGACGAGGTCGGTCGGGCTGTTGCCGATGTTGGCGATGATCGTGTAGCCGCGCGCCTCGATCTCCGCCCGCTTGCTCGTCTTGTAGGCGCTGACCTCGTCGAACAGGTCGGGCAGGTCACGCACGTAGAGCCCCGAGACCGGGTAGCCCACGGCCTTGAGGTTGTGCTCGGTGAGGGACTGGATGATCCCGGGGCGGGCGGTGACGAAGAAGATCGCGACACCGCGCGCGTGCGCGTACTGGGTCAGCGCGCGGACCTTGCTGATCGCGGGGGTCGGGAAGGTCCAGAACCAGTGGAAGTCCGTCTCCAGCGAGGTGTTGTCGATGTCCAGGACGAGGGCGGGCTTCTCCCCGGCGGGCGAGGCGGCGATGCGCGCCTCGATGGCGGGCCGGGCCGCGTCGATCACGGCGGCGACGTCCCGCTGCCAGGTGGCGTAGTCGATGCCGAGGATCGCGGCGTTGCCGCCGGGCGCGGAGGCGGCCGGGGCGGCGGACGGCGCGGACACGGGCGCGGACACGGGCGCCGGCGCCGGGACGGGCGCGGCCTGGGCGGCGGTGGCCGGAACCAGCGTCAGAACGGCGGCGGCCGCGGCCACGCCGACGGCGGCGGTACGGGGCATACGGGTGCGGCGGGTGCTGCGCATGGGGGGCGCTCCTCGGTCACGGGATTGGCATGTACGTGACCAGAGTTGGCGAGAACCGACCCCCTGTCTACTGGCCGGTAGGAAACTTTTCGTGGCCGCGTGATGAATGGATCTACGTGGTGCAGTCGAGGACGGTGCCGCACAGCCCGCACCGGGCCCGCAGCCGCCCACACACCGGCACCCGTAGTCGCTGCGCGCACACCGGACAGGGGAAGCTCACCCGCAACCCGGCGCCGCTCCCGTCCTGTTCGAAGCGGTACGCCGAGCCGTCGGCGGGACCCGCCCCCGCCTCCGCCTCCGCGCGCCGCGCCTTCGCGTACCGCCGCCGCGCCAGTGACCCGGCGGCCGTCAGCGGGGCCCGGCGGTGGTCGCGCTCGGCCGCTGCGCGCCCACGCACGTAGGCCTCGTACGCCTGGGGGCTGGTGAACCGGATGGCCGGATCCTCGCCGAACAGGGCGGCGCGCTTGGCCAGGACGTAGCCGAACTCCTCCGGCGTGAGATAGCCGAACCGCTGGTGGGTCAGCGCGTCCTCGCGGTAGGCGTCCAGGAGCAGCCGGCCCACCCCCAGATATGCGGCGGCGGTGTCGGTGAGGATCTCGTTCTCGGCGGTCCCCGGGAAGCGCAGGTCCAGTCGGTGCAGCAGGACGTGGGTCACCTCGTGCGCGAGGGCGGCCGCCAGGTCCCGGCGGTGGATGCGGAAACGGTCGTTGACCTCGACGAAGTACTCCGGACCCGCGGCGAGCTCCACGGTGGCGGCCTGCTCCATCTCCCGGAAGGAGACCACCATGCGCGCGTCGGGCAGCCGTAGCGCCCGCACCGTCGCGGCGGCCACCCGCTGCGCACCCAGGTGGAGGTCGTCGCCGGCGTCGAAGGCGGCGTCCGCGGGGGCGAAGCTCTGTCGTAGGCGCGGATCCCGTCGGCCGACAGTCGGCGGAAGAGCGCGGTGATCGAGGCGCGCACGGTCGCCAGGTGCGGAAATCCGTGCTCGATAGGCCCGTTCCGCCTCCGGTTCTGCGTCATCGAGCCCTCCTTACCGCAATCCCTGCCGCTGGGGCGGGAGTTGGCCGAAATTGCCTTCTTGATGTCCGCCGCACGCCTGTTGTGTCATGGACCCGTCATTCACCCGATGACGCGCACGCACAGCCCAACCCCCCACGAAAGGCAGTGTGTTGACTGTGACCACCCTTGTGCAGTTGATGAAGCGCACCCTCGCCGTCGGCGCCGTCGCCCTCGCCGCCGTCAGCCTCCAGCCCGGCACCGCCAGCGCCGGCCCGGCACCCGTCGTCGGCGGCACCCGCGCCGCGCAGGGCGAGTTCCCCTTCATGGTGCGCCTCTCCATGGGCTGCGGCGGCGCCCTCTACACCCAGCAGATCGTCCTCACCGCCGCCCACTGTGTGAGCGGCTCCGGCAACAACACCTCCATCACCGCCACCGCCGGAGTCGTCGACCTCAACAGCTCCAGCGCCATCAAGGTCAAGTCCACCAAGGTCCTCCAGGCCCCCGGCTACAACGGCAAGGGCAAGGACTGGGCCCTCATCAAGCTCGCCAAGCCCATCAACCTCCCCACCCTCAAGATCGCCGACACCAAGGCCTACGACAGCGGCACCTTCACCGTCGCCGGCTGGGGCGCCACCCGCGAGGGCGGCGGCCAGCAGCGCTACCTGATGAAGGCCACCGTGCCCTTCGTGTCCGACGCCGGCTGCCAGGCCTCCTACGGCAGCGACCTCGTCCCGAGCGAGGAGATCTGCGCCGGCCTGCCCCAGGGCGGCGTCGACACCTGTCAGGGCGACTCCGGCGGCCCCATGTTCCGCCGCGACAACAACAACGCCTGGATCCAGGTCGGCATAGTCAGCTGGGGCGAAGGCTGCGCCCGGCCGAACTACCCCGGCGTCTACACCGAGGTCTCCACCTTCGCCGCCGCGATCAAGAGCGCCGCGGCCGGCATGTAGCTTCCCCCGCTCGTCCCCCTCGCCCTTCCGACCGGTCACGCACCGGCCGGAAGGGCGAGACCCTTCGCCGCGCGGTCGCGGGCACGACCCAGGGGGTGTCACCGAGCACCGCCCGGACGTCCCGCTCCTCGACATCCGCATGCCCGGACTCGACGTCCTCGAAGTCACCCGGCGCCTGTCCGGCACGCCCGACCCGCCGCACATCGTCATCGTCACCACCCTCGACCTGGGCCGTCTCTTCCGGATCGTGCCGGGCCCGGGTCGTCCGACACGATCCGAAAGAGACGGCCTGGGCGAGTACGTCCACGCGGCGCTCCACGGCGGAGCGTCCGGCTTCCTCCTGAAGGACGCCGGCCCGGCCATGCTGGTTGAAGCGGTCCGCGCGGCAGCCGTCGGCGACTGCCTCGTCCCACCCGCCATCACCGTCCGCCTGCTGCGGAAAACGGCCCGCACACCCCGGCCGCCCAGCACGGCCTAACCCAGCGCGATGGCCCGCAGTGCCGCCAGATGCCGCTGGTAGACCGCCCGGCCCTCGGTGGTCAGCGAGAGCCAGGTGCGCGGACGCCGCCCGACCCGGCCCTTGCGGACCTCCACCCAGCCGGCCTCCTCCAGCGCCGCGACCTGCTTGGACAGCACCGAGTCCGAGACCTCGACCAGGTCCCGTACGAAACCGAACTCGGCCTTGTCCAGCGGAGCCAACGCCGCCACCACCGACAGCCGTACGGGTGCGTTGAGCAGCGGCGCGAGATCGTGCCGCGGATGCCCGCCCCGCTTCGCCTCCGCCCCGCCCTCCACGATCGGCTCCTCCCTCATACCGCACCCCGCGTCTCGGTCCACGCGCCGACGGCCGGCGGCAGCGCACAGGCCGCTGCGGCCACCACGGCGAAGACCACGCCGCGGCCGAACGCCGAGGTGCCGAGCGTGATCGCCAGCGTGAACACCACCGCCCAGGACCCCACCAGCACCCCGTGCTTCACACCGAACCCCCGCCGCACCACGCGCTGCCGCGCCGCGTACGCACTCAGCCCGGTCACCAGCAGCGCGTTGGTCAGCGCGAACACCACCCCCGAGACCGGACCGCGCCACAGCACGGCGATCGGCACGAGCACCAGCTGCCCGGCCGCGAACGCCCACAGGTAGCGCGCGTACCAGCCACTGCGCTGCCGCGCCGCCCGCTCCAGACCGGCCGCCCGGCCCAACGCCCCGACCGCCTTCGCCGTCTCCTCCATGGGTCCCCCTCGCTCGCAAACGGATGATCTTCCCCGATCGATTTCCACTATGGCGAGTACTTTCCAATCTGGCAAGTAAAGCGTCGGCGTCTCACAGGCCGACTGCCGGAGGAACCGGCGGCCGCCGCCACGTATTCTCGGGAACCATGAACATCAGCGACCTCGACAACGGCACGGGCGCGGGCGCGGCCGACGACCCCGCGGGCATCGACGAGAGCGTCACCGCCGAACTCGCCCGCCTCCGCGACAGCATCGACAACATCGACGCCGCCGTCGTCCACATGCTCGCCGAACGCTTCAAGTGCACCCAGCAGGTCGGCCACCTCAAGGCCAGGCACCAACTGCCCCCCGCCGACCCGGGCCGCGAAGCCAGCCAGATCGCCCGCCTGCGCCAGCTCGCCGAGAACGCCAAACTCGACCCCGCCTTCGCCGAGAAGCTCCTCAACTTCATCATCGCCGAGGTCATCCGCCACCACGAGACGATCGCCGCGGGCGAAGAGTAAAGGGCAGGGGTCCGGCCGCCCACTGGGGCAGCATGGGCCCCATGTCCGCACTGACGCGCAACGAAGCGCAGCTCCGAGCCCAGCTCCTCGACGTCCAGCACTACGCCGTCACCCTCGACCTCACCGGCGACGACGACGAAACCTTCGACTCCACCACCGTCGTCCGGTTCACGGCCCGCACCGCCGCAGACACCTTCATCGAGCTGAAGCCCGTCGAGCTGCGCTCCGCCACCCTCGACGGCAACCCCCTCGACCCGGCCACCCTCGCCGACGACCGCCTCCCCCTCACCGGCCTCACCGAAGGCCCCCACGAACTGCACCTCGACACCCGGATGCGCTACTCCCGCACCGGCGAGGGCCTGCACCGCTTCACCGACCCCGCCGACGGGCAGACGTACGTCTACAGCCAGATGTTCATGGATGACGTCCAGCGGGTCTTCCCGGCCTTCGACCAGCCCGACCTCAAGGCCGTCTTCGAATTCACCGTCGCCGCCCCCGCCCACTGGACCGTCCTCGCCAACGGCATCACCACCCGCACCGCAGACGCCCCCGACGGCAGCGGCGCCGGCATCTGGCAGTCCGCCCCCACCCCCCTCATCTCCACCTACCTCGCCGCCGTCGCCGCCGGCCCCTGGCACAGCATCCGCACCGAACACGCCGGACTGCCCTTCGGCATCCACTGCCGCCAGTCCCTCGCACCCCACATGGACGTCGACGCCGAGGAAATCCTCTCCGTCACCAAGGCCTGCTTCGACCGGTACCAGGAGAAGTTCACCGAGCCCTACCCCTTCGACTCCTACGACCAGGCCTTCGTCCCCGAGTTCAACGCCGGCGCCATGGAGAACCCCGGACTCGTCACCTTCCGCGACGAGTTCATCTTCCGCTCCGCCGTCACCGACACCGAACGCCAGTCCCGCGCCATGGTCATCGCCCACGAGATGGCCCACATGTGGTTCGGCGACCTCGTCACCCTCGCCTGGTTCGACGACATCTGGCTCAACGAATCCTTCGCCGAATACATGGGCTACCAGACCCTCACCGAAGCCACCCGCTTCACCGACACCTGGACCGACTTCGGCGTCACCCGCAAGCCCTGGGGCTACGACGCCGACCAACGCCCCTCCACCCACCCCGTCGCCCCCACCCCCGACGACGTCCCCGACACCGCCTCCGCCCTCCTCAACTTCGACGGCATCTCCTACGCCAAGGGCGCCTCCGCCCTACGCCAACTCGTCGCCTGGCTCGGCGAGAAGGACTTCCTGGCCGGCATCAACACCCACTTCGCCCGCCACAAGTTCGCCAACGCCTCCCTCGCCGACTTCATCGACTCCCTCGCCGCCCACACCGAACGCGACGTCCGCGCCTGGGCCGACATCTGGCTGCGCACCACCGGCATCGACACCCTCACCCCGCGCGTCGAGGAATCCGAAGGCCGCCCCGACACCGCCGCCGGCTGGACCCTCGCCGTCGACCGCCGAGGCAGCCGCCCCCACCACATCGCCGTCGGCGTCTACGACCGCGACCCCGCCGACGACCGCTTCCTCGAACTGCGCGAGCTCCTCGACCTCGACGTCCCCTCCGACGAGATCATCTCGGTGACCGGAGCCCGCCCCGCCCTCCTCGTCCTCAACGACGTCGACCTCACCTACGCCAAGATCCGGCTCGACGAAACCTCCCTCGAAACGGTCCTGCGCAGCATCTCCGGCATCCCCGACGCCCTCACCCGCGCCGTCGTCTGGAACGCCCTGCGCGACATGGTCCGCGACGGCGAACTCGACCCCCACGCCTACCTGAACACCGCCTCCGCACACCTGCCCGAGGAGGACGACCTGGCCATCGTCCAAGGCGTCCTCGGCTTCGCCCGCACCCAGGTCGCCGTCCGCTACCTCGCCCCCGAACAGCAGCCCGGCGCGCTCGCCACCCTCACCACCATCGCCCGCGACCTGCTCCGGCGCACCGAGGACGGCTCCGAACCCGGCATGCGGCTGACCGCCGTACGCACCCTCGTCGACAGCGCCACCCAGCCCGACACCATCGCCGCCTGGCTCACCGACGACACCGTCCCCGGCGGCCCCGCCCTCGACCCCGAACTGCGCTGGCGCATCCTCGGCCGCCTCGCCGTCCTCGGCGCCGTCGGCGAGAGCGAGATCGACGCCGCCCTCACCGCCGACACCAGCGCCACCGGCCAGGAAGGCGCCGCCCGCTGCCGCGCCGCCCTCCCCACCCCCGAGGCCAAGGCGGCCGCCTGGGACCGCCTCTTCCACGACGACAGCCTGTCCAACTACCTCTTCAGCGCCACCGCCCAAGGCTTCTGGCAGCCCGAACAGGCCGAACTGCTCACGCCGTACGTCACCCGCTACTACCCCGAGGCCGTCGCCCTCGGCGCCCGCCGCGGCCCGGCCATCGGCGAAGCCGCCGGCCGCTGGGCGTTCCCCGCGTACGCCATCGACGAGTCCAACCTCCAGGCCGGCCACACCTCCCTCCAGAACCCGGACATCCTCCCCCTCCTGCGCCGCAAACTGGTCGACCAACTCGACGACCTCGCCCGCGCCCTCAAGGTCCGGTCCCGCACAAAGAACTGACGGAAAGCCGAAAACGGGGAGCCGGAAACCAGGAACGGCGCAACCGGGGAAGCCGGAGCCGGGGGAGCCAAGGCCGGGGCCGGGGACGGGGCGGGGTGTCGTCCGGGACGTAAAACGTGATTTGTTGGCGCGTCAACGGCCCGTACACGGCGACACAGCCGAGGCGCCATAAATCATGCAGTCCCGGACGACAC
>NZ_JBGBPT010000140.1:0-13091 GCF_041106355.1 Streptomyces sp. BF23-19
GGCGGCAACGGCACGAAGGGCAGCAGCGGCTCGGGTGGGACCGGTGGCGCGAGCGCGCCGCCCGCCCGCGGCGCGGACGCACCGCCGGCCGCCGGGCCGGCCAAGCCCGGTGAGGTGCTGCCGGCCGCGGAGGTCACGTACGTCGGCACCCTGCCGGCCACGGTGGTGCAGGTGACCGCGGCGGTCGGGGACGCCGCCGACAAGCCGCTCCTCGTCCTCGGCAGCGGCGGCCGCCAGGTACGGGCCGTCCTCAGCGCGGACCAGCGCACGCGGCTGCGCGATCTGCCGGCCGACGCGGTCATCCGCTTCGGCACCGGCCCGTACGAGGGCCGGGAAGGCACCCTGGGTTCCCTCGACAGCCCCTCGGACGGCAAGAACGGGGACCAGCAGGGCAAGAGCGGGGGACAGGACGGCGCGGCCACGGCCGGCACCGCGGGAGCGGGCACGGCGGGCACGGGAGCGGGGGGCGGCAGCGGCAACGGCTCCGGTTCCGAGGGCGGCCGGCACGAGGCGCTGTTCGTGCCCACCGGCGCGGAGGCCAAGGAGGGCGCCACCCAGCAGATCGCCGTCGAACTCCGGCGCAGCCCCAAGGGCTCGCTGACCGTCCCCGTGTCGGCCGTCTGGACCGACCTCGGCGGCTCGTCCACGGTCACCGTCACCGAGGGCGGCAAGGAGCGGAACATCCCGGTCGAGGTGCTGTTCACCCACGAGGGCCTCAGCGCGGTCCACGCGCTCGACGAGAACCTCGCCGCCGGCCAGACGGTCGTCCTCGTCCGCCGCGGCAACCCCGCGGACAGCGGATCGGGCGACGGCTCGGGCGGCACGTCGGGCGGTACCGATGGCTGAGGACGAGCCGGCCCCCGTCATCGAGATGACCGGCATCGCGAAGACGTATCCGGGACCGTCGCCGGTGCACGCGCTGGCCGACGTCACGCTCGACATCCGGCCCGGCCGGCTGGCGGCCATCGTCGGGCCCTCGGGCTCCGGGAAGTCCACGCTGCTGAGCGTGCTCGGACTGCTCGACGTCCCGACCCGCGGCCGGTACCTGCTGCAGGGCCACGACACCACCGCCCTGTCCGAACGGGCCCGGACCGCCCTGCGGGCCTCCACGCTCGGCTTCGTCTTCCAGGCGTTCCACCTGGTCCCGCACCTGACCTGCGTACAGAACGTGGCCCTGCCGCTCGTGCACCTGGGCGTGCCGCGGGCCGAGCGGCGGCCGCAGGCGGTGCGGGCGTTGGAGTCCGTGGGCCTCGGGCACCGGCTCGACGTCAAGCCCACCACCCTCTCCGGCGGGGAACGGCAGCGGGTCGCGGTCGCGCGGGCCATCGTGCACCGGCCGGCGGTCGTGCTGTGCGACGAGCCGACCGGCAACCTGGACACCGCCAACTCGGCCCGCGTCATGGACCTGCTGACCGGACTGGTCGCGCAGGACCGGGCCGTGGTCGTGGTCACGCACGAACAGGACGTCGCCGCCAGGGCCGACCGCGTCTTCAAGGTGGTGGACGGCCGTGTCTCGTAGACGTGCGAGGGGCAAGGCGCGGGGGCCCGTGCCGGGGAACCCCCGTACCTCGCCGGCGGATCTGCTCGTCCAGGCGTTCCTCGCGCTGTTCGGCCGACGGTTCCGCACGCTGCTCACCATGGTGGGCATCTCCGTGGGGCTGGCCGCCGCCCTCGCCACGCTCGGCATCACGGCCAGCGCGGCCGGTGCCGTCTCGGACCAGTTCGACGCCCTCAAGGCGACGCGGGTGACGGTCAAGTACCCGTCGGAGGCCGTCGCCGGGGTCCGGCCGCGCCCCGACGGCGGTGACACCCAGCGGGTGCGCGAGCTCAACGGTGTCCGCAGCGCCGGGCTGGTCAGCAGGGCCGGCGAGCAGCCGGTCGTCTCGCGGCTGCCCGGCGGCAAGGAGAACGACCTGCCCGAGAGCACGGTCATGGCCGCGCAGCCCGAAGCGCTGCTCGCCATGTCGGCCGAGCTCACGCAGGGCCGCTGGTTCGACACGGGTCACGAGGCCCGGCGCGAGCGGGTGGCGCTGATCGACACGGCAGCCGCCTCCCGGCTGACCGTGGACGGCGGGGCGGCCAATTCCGTGATCCATGTCAACGGGGTCGCCTTCAGCGTGCTCGGCGTCTTCCGCGCCCCGACCGGCGACACGAACCTCACCGGCTCGGTGGTCATCCCCTACTGGGCCGCGCTGCAGGATCCGGCGGGACTGAGCTTCGCCCCCGCGGAGATGATCATCCGTACGGATCTGGGCGCCGCCGACCAGGTCGGCGAGGAGGCCCCCTTCGCGCTGGCCCCGGGCGCCCCGGACAAACTCGTCGCGCTGGTGCCGCCGGACCCCCGGTCGCTGCGTCAGGGCGTCGAGTCGCAGACCCGGGCCCTGTTCCTGGGCCTGGCCGCGGTCTCCCTCGGCGTGGGCGCGCTCGGTGTCAGCAACACCGCCTACGTGTCCGTACTGGAGCGGCGCTCCGAGATCGGCCTGCGCCGGGCCCTGGGTGCCTCGCGGCGGGCGGTCGCCGGACAGTTCTGCGTCGAGAGCGGCCTGGTGGGACTGGCCGGCGGGGTGGTGGGCACGGTGCTCGGCATCCAGATCACGGCGGTGACCTGCCTGGCCAAGAACTGGCTGGTGGTCCTCGACCCCGTCCTCACCACCGCGGGCCCGCTGGTCGGCCTCGTCGTGGGCCTGGCCGCAGGCCTCTATCCGGCCCTGGCGGCCGCCCGCATCCTCCCGGCGGAAACCCTGCGCGCGGGCGTCTAGGCCGTCTCTTCCGGATCTTGCCGGGCCCGGCCCGCCCGGCACGGCACCTCGCCGCGTTGTCGGGACACCCGAGTACGTCCGGTACACGGGCGCCCCTCCGCCTTGCGAGGCACCGCACCGGACGACCCGGGCTTCACCCGACAAGATCCGGAAGAGACGGCCTGGCGCTGTGACCGGAAAGGTCCACCGGGTCACAGCACTAGGTCGGGGCAGGCTGCCGAGCTGTCAGCTCCGCTGAAAGAACTCCACCTCCGCCAGGGCGACATGGCGGTCCGGGGTCAACCCGGCCGGGGCGTCGAGGGTCAGCCGGATCGTCGTGGCGTCGCTGATGCCGGTGGGGAAGGTCTGGGGACCGGGCTTGTCGCTCAGGGTGAGCTTCTTGCGGACCTTCTGGCCGTCCCGCGCCGTCACTTCCATGTCGATCTGGAGCGCCCGTCCCTGAGTCGCGTACTCCTCCGGTGATGACGAGGCGCCGTTGGTGATGATCACGTCGACCAGGCGGAACGGCTTGGTGAAGGTGTACGTCACCGAGGCACCGGGGCCGGGCACGCCCCAGTAGCGGTTGCTGAGCCCGTCCGTGGCGTGGCTCACCGGGTGCCCGGGCAGCTCGGCGCTCGCCTCGACGCGGGTCGGGGTCACCGCCTTGGCCTTGCCGAGCTTGTCCCGGGTGTCCTCGAGCAGGTGGCGTCCGGCCGGCATCATCAGGAAGCCGACCGCGCACAGGGCCAGCACCACGGCCAGGATCACCAGGAAGCGCACCATCCGGCCCGAGCCCGCCCGCGTGCGGCGGCGGAACGGCCAGACCGTCCGCCACCACGGCAGGGGAGCCGGTGCGGCGGCGGGCGTCAGCGGCGCCGCGCAGCGGCGGCAGAAGCGGCGGTCCGGCGGGTTGGACGTGCCGCAGGCGGGACACGGGACCCCGGCCACGTCGTCGCTCACCGCAGCGGGACGCACGACAGGGCGCGGCGCGACAGCCTTCGCGGGCCGGACGGGCCGGACGGGCTCCGGGGTGGCGGGCGGCGCTTGCGGGGTGCTCTGCGCATCGCGCGTGCTGCGGGCGGTGGGGTCCTCCCCACCGGCCGGACGGGCCTCCGGCGGCGGCGTCCGCGTCGGAGCGGGCTCCGGCGGGGAGGGATCTGCTCCTGAGGGCGCGGGCGGGTCGGACTCCGCGGTGGCGGGCGGCGGGGAGTCCACCCGTTCCGGGGTCGTGGGCAGGGGAGCGGTGGACTCCGACCAGCCCAGGTAGGCGCCGCAGTTGCCGCAGAAATCGTCCGTCACGCCGTTGGACGCCCCACATGCGGGACACGCACGCAAAGCCGTCACCTCCCCTCACCGGCGGGCGGCCCGGACAGGACCTCCACCCGACAGGCCGTGTGGACAGGGCACAGGGTGCGGACGAGCGAGCGGACCCGGTCGGCGTCCACTTCGTACGCCGCTCCCTCGCGGCGCGGCCACACCCGTACCAGGACCTCGTCGGCCGGGGGAGGGGGCAGTTCGGCACCGGCCGTACGGGACCAGGTGGCTCCGCCGTCCCCGCCGACCTCGGCGGACACGCCCAGTACCAGGCGCAGGGCCTCGGTCAGGCCGCGCCGGGTGCCGCGCCATCGGTGCAGTTCCACCGCGCGTGCCACCGCCTCGCGCCGCAACTCGATCGGCCATCGGGGGTCGTCGACGCCGCCGACCCAGGAGGCCAGCCAGGACAGGAAGTCCGCCGGGGCCAGCCGGGGATCGAGGTAGGAGGGCAGGTTGTCGAGGGTCGTGAACACCGGGGCCAGGACCGTGTCCAGCCCCGCCGTGAACCGCTGGGCGAAGTCGTCGTCGGCGTACAGCGCGGGGAGTTGCTCGCCGATCGGGTGCCGACTGGGCAGGCCGGGGACGGCGGCGCGGCTCATCCGCGGACCTCCGGCTCCGGCGCCGTCACGACCACCTGGTGCTGGTAGGAGAAGACCAGCGCGCCCGCGCCGATGTCGATCCGGTCGACCGGCGCGCCGCGCCGCCCCGTGATCGGATCGGCGGCGAACATTCGGATCTCCTCCACCAGCACGTCCCCGATGGCGCGTTGCAGGACGCCGAACACCTCGCCGTACTGCACGGTCCGCCCGAACGGCCAGCCGGTGCCGTCGGGCCCGCCGCGCAAAGGGTTGAGGTGGCGGAACAGCGCGGCGAGCGCCGCGTCGCGCACCCGGTCGGCGTCCCCGGCAGGCGCCGACAGTCGGGCGACCACGGTGACGCCCTGGTAGACGGGCGGCTCCACGACGAGGCGCGTGCCGATCAGGCGCCGCTCGTCGAGGGTCGTGGTGATCGCGGTGAGCACCTGGTCGGAGGGGATCATCTGCTCGAAGCGGAGCCGGTCGTCGCCCTCGTCGGCCACCGCGTCCGGCACCACCAGGACCCGTACCGCGCCCGCCCCGCCGGAACCGTCCGTGGCGGGCAGACAGCGGACCCGGCGCACCGAAGGCGCCGCCTGGCGGGCGATGATCTCGTAGTCCTCGGCGGTCACCGCACGCTCCTGCATGCGCAGCGTCTCCGGCGCCCGCAGCTTGGCGTTGTCGATCGTCTCCCCGGCGACGCCGCCGCGCGCCGCCTCCCGGTTGGTGACCCGGGCGACGTACGGGACGGAGCTGCGCAGTACGGAGATGGCGCCGCGCGAGACGTTGCCCGCCGGGCCGCCCCCGGTGCGGTAGCGGGCCACACGGACCTGGGAGCCCTTGGGCGGTACGGCGCCGCAGGGGCGCAGGCTGCCGTCGGCTTCGCGCAGCACCGGCGGGAACGAGAACTCGCCGGTGGTGGCGTTCACGCGGACGTGCCGGTCCTCGGGCGCCGAGCGGCCGAAGTGCTCCACCACGTCCCAGCGCTGCCATCCCTCGGGGGAGGACACCTCCACCACCGGAGGCTCCCCGTCGAGCAGCACGGGCGGGCGGCCGAGCCGGAAGGTCTGGCCGGCCACCCCCTCCGACGCGCCGAGCGGTACGTCGGTCACCCGCTCGGCGTGCTCCACGGTCATCGTGCCGCCGACGGTGAAGACGGCGGCCTCGCGCACGGTCGGGGACTCCGAGTAGAACGGCTGGCCGGGCTCGGGCTCGGTGACCCGGCAGCGCAGCCAGCCCGCGCGGGTGCCGCTGATCAGCGATGCGGTGTGCCCGGCGGGGACGTACACGATGATCTCACCGGGCCGGTTGAGGCCGCCGGTGCTGTCGGAGTCGGTCTCGCAGCGCTGCCACCGGCCGCCGTCCCACGCCTCCCACACCAGCGGGGGCTGGCGCGGGTCGACACCGACGCCCTCGACGCGGCTGTCCAGGCGCACCGCGACGACGCAGCGCGGCACCGCGGTCGGCAGGCCGAACAGCAGCGCGTCGCCGGGCTCGGGAGTCGCCTGGAAGCACGGTATGTCGCGGCCCTCGGCGAGCGCACCGGTCCGGTCGGTCCGGTCGCCGGTGCGGGGCGCGGTGACCAGCCGCGTCAACTCGCTCGGCACGATCCGCAGATCGTCGGCGGTCGCGAAGACCACGGCCTCCTCGGTCTCGCCGGCGGCGCTGGTCACCTCGGTGCCCGCGGGCAGCGTCACCGTGTCGGGCTGGGGAGCCGACAGCCAGAAGTCGACTTCGGCGGCGGCGGCCGAGGGCGGGTACAGCTGGATGTCCAACAGGTCCAGGAACGCCAGGTAGTTCTTGTCCGGGACCCGGTTCAGCCGGTACAGCACCTGGTCCACGAGGTAGGCGAACGTCTCGATCAGGGTGACGCCCGGGTCGGAGACGTTGTGGTCGGTCCACTCCGGGGCGCGCTGCTGCACGTACCGCTTCGCCTCGTCGACGAGTTGCTGGAACCGTCGGTCGTCCAGGTTGGGGGAGGGCAGGGCCATCAGTCCGCGACCATTTCCTCGGCCCCCTCCTCAGAGGGGATCGTGTAGAAGGGGAAGACCAGGTTGCGCCGGTCGTTGGTGGTGCGCACCGTGTAGTGCACATCGATGTAGAGGGTGCCCGCCTCCACGGAGTCGAAGGCCACGACGACCTCGTCCACCGCGATCCTGGGCTCCCACCGCTCCAGCGCCTCGCGCACCTGCTGGGCGACCCGCCCGGCGGTGTCGCCGTCGCCCGGGGCGAAGACGTACTCGTGGATGCCGCAGCCGAACTCGGGCCGCATCGGCCGCTCGCCGGGAGCGGTGCCCAGGACCAGTCGGATGGCCTCCTCCAGCTCCCGCTCCCGCTCGACCATGGCGATCCCGCCGGTCGGCCCGACGCGCAGGGGGAACGCCCAGCCGCGCCCGATGAACCGCTCGCTCATCACACACCGCCGATCAGGACGGTGGGGGCGCCGGTGAGGATCATCGCGCCGCACGAGGTCTGGTCGCGCGCCCGCGCGGCGGGCAGTCCGCCGATGAGCACCGCGCCCGCGGCGAGCGCGGCCGGGTTCGGCATGACCACGTTGCCCGGGCCCAGCGCGGCGTGCGGCGGGACCACGCAGACGTGCAGGCTGCCGACGACGGCGGCGGGCAGGCCGCCGATCAGCACCGTCGCCACCGACGCGGCGGCGCCGGGTGGTGGCGTGGCGATCCGGCCACCGTGGTTGGTGGGGTCGCCGGTACGGGCTGCGGCTGGCATCGGTCCTCCTCGGGGAAAGCGGTCGTGGTTCGAATGGCTGTGGACAGGGGTCAGTTGATCCGGATGAGCCGGGCCTTGAGGGTGGCGAGCAGGCCGCCGTTGACGGTGACGTCCGCGGTTCCGTTCACCTTCACCGAGCGGCCGCCGATGCTGACCCCTGCGGTGCCGTCGATGTCCACCTGGCGGCCGGACACCTTCACCGTGCCCCGCCGGGCGTCCAGGGTGATGCCGTTCTTGTCCAGCAGGACCGAGGTCAGCGGGCGGCCCCGCCCCGCGTACACGGTGAGCTCGATCCGGTCCCGGCGGTCGTCCATGCGTACTTCGAGCCGCTCGTCCCCGGTCACCAGCCGCAGCCCGGAGGGTCCTGGCGCCGCCGCGTCCAGAAGCTCCACGCGGTGGCCCGAACGCGACACCACCGAGCGGCGGTTGACCTTTCCGCTGGTCTTGTCGATCAGTGGCACGTCGTGCGGTGAGGGCTGGTCCACGCCGTTGTACAGCCCGCCGATGACGTACGGGCTGTCGAGCAGTCCCTGTTCGAACCCGACGAGCACCTCGTCGTTGACCTCGGGGCTCACCACACCGCCGCCGCCCTTGCCGCCCCACTGGACGGTGCGCACCCAGTCGGTGACGTAGGTGTCGTCCAGCCAGGGGAACTTCAGCCGTACCGCGCCGCGTTGGGAGCCGTTCGGCTCGCGCACGTCCGTCACCACGCCGATCGCGAGCCCCGGGATGCGCGGGCCGCGCCCCGGCGCGTTGGCGCCGGTCACCAGGCCGGCGAGGGAGCGGTCCGGGCTGGAGCTGACCCACACGGTGGTGCGGTAGCCGCCGTGCGGCTCCAGGACGTGCTGCACGGCCGTCGCCGTGTACCGGCCGGAGAACGCCTGCCCCACGTTGCCGAGCGCGACCGCCTTGCCCGCCCGCAGCAGCGGGTTCCCCTCGGCCACCGCCTCCAGCTCGCCGAAACCGGAGCTGATCCGGTCCGCCGCCGCCTTCGCGACCGCCGTGGTCTCGGCCTGCGTACGGTACGGAGTGTCGGTGACGGCCACGGCCGACTTGCCGAAGCGTGCGGCGAGCTGGGGGCTGAGGCCCGGCGCGACCGTGTCGCTGACCACCGACGGCTGCTGGGCGACCAGTGGCCGCTTGGTGGTCACGTCCCAGCCGCGCACCTGCACGGTCGAGGAGCCGTCGGCCGCGGACAGTGCGGCCCGCAGGGCGAGGAGGTTCCTCCCGTACTCCAGGACCATCGGATTGCGCACGGCCGATGTCGACGGGGCGGGCGCCCCGGACGCCTTCACGGGCCGGGTGAACTGGAGCAGCCCCTGATCGTCGACGCGCACCTGCGCGCCGCTCTCGCCCGCGAGGTACTGCAGGAAGTCCCAGTCGGAGACGTTCGCCTGGGACAGCTGCTTGTACGCCACCGGCGCCGCCTCCACCTTCCCGACGGCCAGGCCGGCTCCGGCGGCCACCTTGCGGACGATCGCGGCGGCCGTCATGTTCCGGTACGCCACGACCTTCCGGCCGCGCTGGAGGCGGTGCGCCTTGGAGTAGGCGCGGACGACGGTGAACGAGCCGGTGCGGTCCCGGTCGATCTCCAGGGCCGTGACCTCGCCGTTGAACAGCCGCTCCCGCGCCTGCCCCTTCACGGTCATCACCGACACCCGCAACGGGGAGCCGATGGTGATTCCGGTGGCGCGCAGGAACTCGTGGTCGGGGTCGCGGTAGGTGAGCACCGCGGTGTCCGGCAGGCCCACGTTCTCGTCCACCACACAGCTCACCAGTTGCGCCGCCCAGATCGGCGGCAGTTCGCCGGGGGCCTCCACGATCGGGTCGGCCGCGAACGACCGGCCTCCGGATTCGGATCCGCTCACCGCTGTTCCTCCTCGCCGTGCTGGTCCTGCGTGCCTGGCACCACGATCTCGGTGCCGGGGACGAGTGCCATCGGGTCGTCTATGCCGTTGGCCTCCGCGATGGTCCGCCAGGCCGTCGCGTCGCCGTACTCGCGCCAGGCGAGCATCGCCAGGCTGTCGCCCGCCACCACGATGTGCGTGCTGCGGGCGGTGCGTGAGCCGGAGGTCGGGTTCTGGCCCGGCGGGTCGACGCTCGCCTCCTCGATGGACAGCGAGCAGGTGGCCCGCAGCGGCTTGCCGTCCACGTCGAAGAGCGTGTACGACACCGACAGGTTCGACAGGACGCCGTCGAACGACGTGGTCCGCGCGCTGCCCCACTCGAAGCGCACCCAGGGGCTCGCCGGCTTCTTGCGGCCGAGGCTGGCCGGGGTCGGTACGCACGCCTTCATCAGCTTCTCCACCGCCTGCTCGACCGAGTTGTCGTGGGTGGCGGTGGCGTCCAGGAACACCTCCAGGCTCAGGGTGCGCGGACCGCTGCCCACGAACTCGGGCAGCGCCGACTGCCCGGCCATCCGGGACGGGGAGCGCCGCCACTCGGTGGTCTTGCCCAGCTGCAGGGTCGACGGGTTGAACTGGAGATCGAGCTTGGCGATCACCCCGCCCGGCTTGGCCCCCACCGAGGCCGGGGGCTCCTTGAGGGTGAGCTGGGCCCTGGCGCGGCTGGCGCGTGCCGATGAGGCCATGGCGTGGACTCCCTTCCGGAGCGGGGGCGACGAGGGGGACGAATGCGGGCGGGGGCGGAGGGCGGTCAGGAGGGCAGCAGCCCCTGGTGGGCGATCTCCAACGTCTCCACCGCTGCCGCGGAGTTGGCGGGGTCGAAGGACGGCCCCTGCCACCGGACCGGGACGATCCCGAACACCTGCCAGCTGATGATCCGGCTCAGGTCGGGCCGCAGTGCCACGATCTCCCCGTCCTTGGGCTCGACCCGGCGCAGCGTCTCGTCCAGCCAGCGGCCGATCTTCGCCGTGTCGGCGGTGACGGGCCGGCTGAGGGTGATGTTCGACCAGGTCACGCGGCCCGGCAGCTGCCAGGTGAAGCCGTTGTTGCCGCCCTCGGCGTAGCTCTCCATCTCGACTTCGGCGCCCATGCCGGAGCAGGTGTGGAAGGCGCCCAGGTCGTTGCCGCCGATCGCCAGCCGGAAGAACACGCTGGTCGCGAAGATGTTGTCCGTCATCGGTCCGTCGTCCGTTTCTCGTTCGTACGCGTTCTCAGCGGCGGCCGTCGAAGGGCCGGCCCGCGCGTTCCCGGCCGCGCCGCAACTCGGTGCGCAGCAGGCGGGCGACCGGATCCAGCAGGCGGCGTGCGAGGTCGTCCAGATCGGAGTCGGGTACCTGCGGTGCCGCGTGCCGGTCGGCCGGGGCGGGCCCCGCGCCCCCGGCCGCTCCGGGGCCGGTCCGGGTCCCGCCCGGGGTGCGCTGCACCGGTGGCGGGCCCGCCGGACGGGGGACGCCCGGCGCCGGTACCGCGGGGCCGGCCGCTCCCGGATCGCCGGCGGGGGCGGGTGTCCTGGGGCGCACGACGGGTACGGGCTGCGCCGGCGACGCGGCCGGGGCCGGCTGGACCACGAGCGGCGGTGCGTGTGTGCCGGTCACGGGGAGAGGAGTGGCCGCGGCGCGGGTGGGAGCCTTCGCGGGTGCGGGGCGCACGGGACGTACGGCATGTACGGCACGCACTGCGTGCGCGGGCAGCGCCGGGGTCGTTCCGCGCGGCGCGTCCACCGCGGCCCGCTGGACCTGCTGCGGTGCGGCGGGCGGGCTGGGCCATCGGGCGGCGACCACGGGACGGCCGGCCGGGCGGGGAGCGGGGGCGGCTGCGCTCCCCATGTCACGGGTGCCGAGGGACAGGGGCCGGGCCGCCAGGAGCTGGAGGGTGCGGTGCGGGGCTGCGCTCCGGTCGGCGACAGAGGGGGCGACGACCAGCGGAACCGGGTGGGCCGCCCCGGGGGGCGCACCGGGGCCGCCGGTCCGGGGGGTACCGGGGGAGGCGGTACGGCGCTGTACGCCGCCTGCTCCCAGCACGGGCGCATGAACCGTCGGCACCGACGGCCCGGGCGCGGACGCGCGCTGGACGTCGGCGGGGGAGTCGGGCCGGGCCGCCCGGGGCCGGGGCGAGGGGGACGAGGGCAGGGCCGCGCTCGGCGGCAGCGCGGGCAGCGGCGCCCCCAGGCCGGTGCGGACACGCGGCGCGGACCGACCCGGGCCTGACCCGCGGGTCACCTCCGCGGGTTCGCCCCGGCGGAGCTGCGGCCCCGTGCGGTCGGGAGTGGCCGTACCACCGGCCGACGGCTCTGCCTGGCGCTGCACGATGGGCATCGCCGGGGCGGGGGCCGGAGCTCCTGCTGATCGGCCCGACGGTACGGCGGTGGTGGGGAGTTCGGTGAGGGGTGCGCCGAGCGGCGGCCGGCTTCCCGCGCGCTGTACGGGCGCGCCCGGGCCGGCCGCGGGCTCGGCCTGGCGCTGCACCGTCGGCTTCGCCGGGGCGGCGGGCTGCTCCGCGCGGGGCTGAGGGGAGGGCTTCGGCCGACCGCTGTCGGGAGTGGCCGCCCCATCGGCTGCGGGCTCCGCCTGGCGCTGGATCACGGGCATCACGGGGGCGGGGGCCGGAGCTCCTACTGATCGGCCCGGCGGTACGGCGGTGGTGGGGAGTTCGGTGAGGGGTGCGCCGAGCGGCGGCCGGCTTCCCGCGCGCTGCACGGGCGCGCCCGGGCCGGCCGCGGGCCCCGCCTGGCGCTGTGCGGTGGGCTTCGGCCCACCGTTGTCGGGTGTGGCCGCGCCCTCGGCTGCGGGCTCCGCCTGGCGCTGCACCGTCGGCTTCGCCGGGGCGGCGGCGGGCTGCTCCGCGCGGCGCTCCGGGGAGGCCTTCGGGGTACCGCTGTCGGGCTCCGTCCGGCGCTGGACCACGGGCATCGCGGCAGCGGGAGCCGTTGCGGGGCGGTCCGACGGCGTGGCCGTGGACGGCAGTTCGGTGAGGGGTGCGCCGAGCGGCGGCCGGTTCTCCGCGCGCTGCACGGGCGTGTCCGGGCCGGTCGCGGGCTCCGCCTGACGCTGTGCGGTGGGCTTCGGCCCACCGCTGTCGGGAGTGGCCGGCTCGGCCTGGCGCTGCACCATCGGCTTCGCCGGGGCGGCGGCGGGCTGCTCCGCGCCGGGCCGAGGGGAGGGCTTCGGCCTGCCGCCCTCGGCTGCGGGCTCCGCCTGGCGCCGGACCATGGGCATGGCCGGGGCGGGAGCTCCTGAGGGCCGGTCCGACGGCGTGCCCGTGGTGGGGAGTTCGGTGACGGGTGCGCCGAGCGGTGCCCGGCTTTCCGCACCCTGCACGGGGGTGTCCGCGTCGGGGGCGCCCAGCGGTGCGCGGCTTTCCGCACGCTGTACGGCCGGGGTCGTGACCGGGGCCGTCCGCGCGGGGACGGGCCGGAGGGCGGGCACGCGGCGCCTGGGCGTGGCGGGGACGCGCGCGACGGTCAGCGTGCGGCCGACGGCACGCGGTCGGACCACGGCGGTGCCGGGGGTCTCCCCACCCGTGCGGCCGGGATGGGCACCTGGGGCCGCCGGGGCCGGGGCGGACCCCGTGGAGCCGGACGGGTGGGCCGCGGACCGCTGGACGGGCGGTCCGGAGGGGGACGGGGCGGTGCCCGCGGCCGGCGTTCCCCGGGTCGCCGAGGCGTCGGGCACCACCGCGATGCGGCGGACCAGCGGGAACTGCGGAGGCGTCGGCGCACGGCCGGGCGCGGCCTGGGTCACGGCGGCGCGGCCGCCCGTCGCCCCGGCCCGCTGCACGGCGGGAGCGGGCGTGCCGAGTACGGCTGCGGTGGGCGTGGACGCGAGGCCGCG
>NZ_JBGBPT010000141.1:0-11896 GCF_041106355.1 Streptomyces sp. BF23-19
CCGCCTCGTGCACGGGGCGGGCGGGCACCTGACCTACGACCCCAACTTCCGCTCCCGGCTGACCGGCCCGGCCGAGGCCCGCGAGCTGCTGACCCGGATCGCGCCGCTGACCGGGCTGCTCAAGACCTCCTGCCCGGCCGACGCGACGGCCCTGCTCGACACCACCGACCCGGGCACCGCCGCAGCCCGCTGCCGCGCGCTCGGCGCCCGTACGGTCGCGGTCACCGCGGGCGCCGACCGGCTGTTGCTGGACGACGGCACGCGGGTGGAGTACCACCCCGTGCCCGTCGATCCCGAGCCGGTGGACGCGACCGGTGCGGGGGACTGCTTCACCGGCACGACCACCGCCCGGCTCGTCCTCGGTGACACCCTCGCGGACGCCGTGGCGTACGGCACGGCTGCCGCCTCCCTCTCGGTCTCCGGCCGCGGCGGCACCGGGCGCGTCCCCACCTTCACCGAGACCGCGGCGCTGGCCGCCTCGCACCGACGTACCGGCCCCCCTCGACCGCCGTCTCGGGATCGGTGACCCAGCCCGCGGCGAGGACCAGCCGGGAGTCCCGGTGGACGGCCAGGAACCCGAACGGCCGGTCGAACCGGACCTCCGCCCGGCGGACCCGGTGCCGTACGCGGGGCGGCGCGGCCCCGCCCGGCCGTGCCGCGAGGGCGGTGACGGCGGCGGCCTCGAACCCCGTCGCGTGGAACCGGGCCATTGCGGACTGCTGGGCCGAACCGATGGCGAGCGGCTCGGAACTGATACCGGGGAAGTGCTCGAAGTTCTCGTCGCGGGCGGTGTCCAGCCCGAACAGCGGGGCGTGGTCGAGCAGATCGTGTTCGGCGAACAGGGAGAAGGCCACGGTACGGACCTGCAGCAGGTCCACCGGGAAGGGCGAATCCACGGTGTCGGTGGTCAGCCCGGGGCCCGGGGTTCCGTCGGGGAGTTCGCTGCCGGCCAGCGACGGGACGGCGCCCGTGACGGCGGCGAGCCCGGTCTCCAGCACCGCGCGGGACGGTGTCCGCGGGTCGCCGAGCAGCAGGTGCACGTCCACGTCCTCGGTGCCGGCCACCTCCAGGACGCTGACGGCCCCGGCCGGCCCGTGGGCCACCCGGATCTCGTCCAGGGAACGGGTGGTCCGGGACAGCCGTCGCAGGACCCGCCGCGCCCACGGGCCTTCGGCCACCGCGACGGGTGCCTCCTGGAAGGGCTCGGCCCACCGCACCCGGAGCGCGAGCGCCGAAGCCAGGACCAGGCGGGTGTCCTCGGGCCACGACACCGGCACGTGCTCGATCAGCCCGCCCGTGCGCTCCGCCGCCCACGCGTCCAGTACCTTCGCGTCGGCGACCGGTACACCGCTCAGCGTGCCCCGGGCACCCGCCGGCAGTTTCGCCGACCAGCCCTCCTCCAGGGGGACTTCGGCCCTGGCCCACAGACCCGTCGCCGCCTGCAGACCCCGTACGCGACCCAGCACGGCCAGCAGTTCCCGTGCCGCCCCGGCCGCGGCCTCGGCGGGTATGCCCAGGGCCTCCTCCAGCTCCGCGCGGGCCGGACCGCCCGCGCCGTCGGCGAGCAGGGCGAGGAGCGGCCAGACCCCGGAGGCGGCGAAGACCGTCCCCGAGTCCGGTGCGGGGGCCTGCGCGACCCAGCGTGTCGTGAGGCGGTTGACCGCCCGTACCGTCCCGTTGTCCATGCGGGAGAGCGTATGTGGTGGGGCGCCGCCGGGCCGGATGCGTGTCCGCGGCCCGGCGGCGCCGGTCAGGGGCGGTGCGGGTGTGAAGAGGTGCGGGTCGGGAGCGGTGCGGGTCAGGTGATGCCCGGGTCAGGCGGCCCGGGTCAGCGGCCGCGCAGGCCCCGGTCCACGGCGGTCATCAGTTCACCGTCCGCGGTGTCCGCGTCGAGCGACCAGAACATCGCGCCGCCGAGGCCGTGTTCGCGGATGTAGCCGGTCTTGGCGCGCAGCACCTGCGGGTCGTCGTACGTCCACAGGGTGGTGCCGTCGAAGAGCCAGGCGTGGCCGCCGCGCCGGTCCCGGTGGATCGTGTAGGTACCGGAGTCGGCCAGCTTCTTCAGCGCCTTGTAGTCCTCGTACCCGGCGGCCCAGGTGGCCGGTGCCGGGCCCGTGGCCGGCTGCCCCATGCCGACCCCGCCGCCGCTGACGCCGGTCCAGCCCTGGCCGTAGAACGGCATGCCCATCACGAGCTTGTTCGCGGGCGCGCCGCGCCGCAGCCAGGCGTCCACCGTGCCGTCGACGCTGAAGTCGCCCTGGGCGCGGAGCGCCGACTGCTGGGCGGTCCTGGGCTCGCCGGAGACGTGGAAGTCGTAGCCCTGGAGGGTCACGAAGTCGAGGTCGCGCATGATCCGGCGGACGTCGAAGCCCGCGTCGATCTTGGCGGGGGCGGTCGGGACGAACGCGCTGAGCTCGTACTTCGTCTTCTTCCTCTGGCTCCGTGCGTACGCGTCGAGTTGCGTGCGGAACTCCTTGACGAGCGCGGTGAAGTTCTCCTTGTCCTCGGGCCGGTACTTCGTGTCGATGTCGCCCGCGGAACCGGGCCACTCCCAGTCGAGGTCGATCCCGTCGAACACGCCGGCGGCCGCACCCGCGCCGCCGCGGGCGCCGTCCTGCGGAAGGTTGCCCTTGATGTAGAGGTCGATGCAGGACTCGACGAAGGCCTTGCGGGAGGCCGGGGTGAGCGCGGCGTCCGAGAAGTGCGTGGACCAGCTCCAGCCGCCCAGCGAGATCAGCACCTTCAGGCCGGGGTGCTCGGCCTTGAGCTCGCGCAGCTGGTTGAAGTTGCCGGCGAGGGGCTGCTCGCCGGTGTCGGCGACCCCGTCGACGGAGTTCGCCGCGTCGAGCGGGCGCACGTAGTCGGCCCAGGCGTCGGCCTCGCCGGGCACGTTCCCGGTGAAGCACCGGCCCTGTGGACCGACGTTGCCGAAGGCGTAGTTGATGTGGGTGAGCTTGCCGGCGGAGCCGTTCGCCTCCAGGTCCTGGACCTGGAAGTCCCGTCCGTAGACGCCCCATTGGGTGAAGTAGCCGACCTTCTTGTACGGACGGTCGTGGCCGCCGCCGTCGGCTTGCGCGACGGCGGCGGGTGCGAAGGCGGTCAGCAGGGAGAGGGAGCAGGCGGCGACGGCCAGCCTGCCGAGCATGCTGCGGCGCATGGGCTTCCTTTGCGGATGCGGGGAGCGGGGCGTGTGCGCGTGCGCTGTGCATGCCGGAAGCTATTGGTCTGGACCAGAGCGGTCAAGGGGGCGGCCGAAACTCGCCCGCTACGGGAGCGGAGGCTCCAATGCCCGACGTCGTCGGCGAGGCCGGCGTCGAGGGCGAACTGGACCGCGGCCGGGTCGGCGTCCCGCGGCAGCCGGAAGGTGATGAAGCCCTCCGCCGTGTCGCCGGGGTCGAGCGTGACGGTCTCGGCGAAGGACGGCCCCGCGGTGGTGGGGACGTCGTCGCCGGTGAACCGCTGCCCGGTGGTGTCCAGCAGGTGCGCGGCCGGTGCGGGGGAGTCCTGGTAGGCGGCGGTCCCGGTGTTCTCCAGGCGGAAGCGCGTCGCGACGAGCCGATCGCTCCCGGGAGGCTCCTGACCTGCGGGGTCGGCCGGATCCACCACCTGCGTCAACGTGACGTCGAGCCGTTCGCCGGGCTCGTTCCCGGCGAGGGAGATCGTCTCGCCCGAGCCGCCCGGGGCCACGCCCAGCAGGGCGGGTGCGAGGAGCGCGAGCGCCAGGAGCGAACCCCGCAGGCGCCCCGCTCGTCGGCTTCGGGGCATGACGGAACCTCCCGCTCCACGGGTCCCCTCACCCACGATCCTCCGCACCCCGAGGTTGCGCCACCCCCGGACCGGCGGACGCCGCCCCCTCGGCACGGTCCGGTCGACCGCCGAAGACTCTCACCCGGTCGAGGCATGAATTGATTGGATCTTCGGGCGCGTTCGTGCCATGGTTGGTCCCACCGAAGGGGTGTAGCTCAGCTGGTCAGAGCGCCGGTCTCCAAAACCGAAGGCCGCAGGTTCGAATCCTGCCGCCCCTGCGACACCGACAGCACACCTGTCGAGCACGCCCGGCCCGGAGCACCTCTTCCGGCCGGGCGTCGCTGTTTCCCCGGACCGGCACGGCTGCGCCGGCATCGTCTACCGTTCTCCGGATGGGGACAGACGTACGAGGCTTCGACGACCGATGGCCGGATCGGGACTGCGGGCCGCAGGCCCCGCCGCGGCTTCGGCGGGCCTGGTTGCAGGGGCTGAGCTTCAACCGGGCCGCACCGGACCGCATCCGGATCCGGCTGCTCGACCACCTGGACCTGGCCCCGTACCTCCTGGCGCGGCGCGATCTGCCGCCCGCCGTCGTGGACGCCGCTGTCGACCACCCGGACCGGCGGGTGCGCGCCCGGCTCACCGAGGTGCCCGCGTCCCTCGGGCTCTGTGCCGCCCAGTGGTCGCGGCTGGTGCTCGGCGAAGCGGGCGGGGCCCGGCGCCAACTGTTCCTGGAGGCAGCGGCCCTGTCCGGGCGGGGGCTGACGCGGGAGGCGTACGAGACGCTGACCGCGGACCCCTTCGGTCCGGTCCGGGAGGAACTGGCCCGGATGCCGGCCCTGCCCCTCCCGCTACGCCTCACCCTGCTGGCGGACCCGCTCCCGAGGGTGCGGGCCGCCGCGTGCGAGGCCGCCTGGCGTGACCTCGACGGCGGGACCCGGGCCCGGCTGGCGGCCGACCCCGCCCCCGCCGTGCGGACCGCCGTCACGCTCGCGCGGCACGAGGAGGCCCCGCTCACGGCCGAGTTCTTCGATGCCGCCCCCGAGAACCGCCGGCTCGTCGGAAGCCACCGGCTGGACCCGGACCTCGCCCTGCGGCTCTGCGCGGACCCCGACCCCTGGCTGCGCCGGATCCTGGCCGGCAACCCCTACCTCGGGCCCGACCTGGTCGACGTGCTCGCCGCCGACCCCGAGGACGACGTACGACTCGCCGTGTCCGTGCGACCCGAGCTGACGGAGGAGCAGCGGGCCGCCGTACCGGTGGACATCGACCCCCGGACGATGCGGCGGACGGTCGGGTGGGTGGAGGCACTGCACGAGGACGAGGAGGCCATGCGCCGCCTCGCGGCATCCGCGCACCTCCTGCTGCGCAGCAGCGTCGCGACGGCCCGGCGACTGCCGCCGGACGTCGTGGAACGGCTGGCCCGGGACGAGGACCGGGTCGTACGGCTCTTCCTCGCCGAGCGGTGCGACGACGCTCCGGCGGACCTGCTGCTGGAGGTGTGGCAGTGGTGGAACGGGAGCTATTCCACCCCCGACCGGCCCTACGGGCACCCGAACTTCCCGCGGCGCGACCTGCTCCGCCACGCGGACGACCCGCATCCGCGGCTGCGGCAACTGGCCCTGGACGACCCGGACTCGACGCCGGACCTGGTGGAGCGGTTCAGCGAGGACGAGGACGCCGAGGTACGGCTGCGCGCCGCCACCGACCCCCGGCTCGCGCCGGACTCGGTGGTACGGCTCCTCGACGACCCGGACGGCGGTGTACGCGCGATGGCGGCGCGGCATCCACGGGTGCCCGTACCGGTCCTCGTCGCGCTGCTCGGCGACGAGGAGACGGCGGAGGCCGCGGCCCGGAACCCGGTGCTGCCGGTGGCCGTCATGGAGCGGATGACCGTCACAGGGTCATGAGGTGGGCGGCACGTACGAGGGGTGTGGGGCAGGCCAGGCCCCACAGCAGGACGGACACCGTGACGAGGGCCTTGTTCGGTGCGGCGGGGCGGGCGGACGCGACGGGCGCGACGGGCGCGAAGGGCGTTGCGGGCATGGCCGGCTCCTGGTGCTGACTCGGGGTGATGACCCAAGTCTGCGAGGCCGGCGGCGAGGGAAGAGTAGGAGTACTCATCCCTCGCCGCGCGCCTGCTCGGTCGGGGGCGGGGGCTACTCGGCGCCCGGCTCCTGGTAGCCGTACGGGCGGGTGATGATCTCCATCCCGTGGCCGTTCGGATCCGTGAAGTACACCCCGCGGCCCCCGTCGTTGTGGTTGATCTCGCCGGGGTGCCGGCCGTGCGGGTCGGCGAAGTACGGGACCCGCGCCGCCCGGATCTTCGCGAACGCCACGTCGAACTCCTCCTCGGAGAGGAGGAACGCGTAGTGCTGCACGGTGATGGATCCGGCGGGGACGGTCGCGAAGTCCAGGGTGACGCCGTTCGAGGTCTCGACGGGGATGAAGGGTCCCCACTCGGTCCCGACCTCCAGGCCGAGGATGTGCGCCAGGAAGGTGGCGGACTCCCGGTTGTCACGGGAGTGGATGATCGTGTGGTTCAGCTGGACGGACATGGGTGAATGCCTCCGAAAGGCACGTCACGGCACCTCCATGCCTCACCCGGTCGGTGACCGACACGCGATGCCGTGATCACGATCCTAAACACCCCCTTCGGGCGAAGTCCACCCTTTCCGCCCGCCAGCCGCACCAGGCTGCGCACCTCACGAACTCCCGTACACCGCCTTGACGTTGTCCTGTGCCGGGTGGGTCCGGCCGGCCGGACCCGCCGCGAACACCCGCAGAAGGTTCTCCGTCACCCGGGTGGTCAGCGCCCCCGAGCGCGCGTCCAGACCGTGGTTGCGCCCGCTGCGGCCGTCGCCCGTCGCGTCCAGGGCCTCCACCCACCGCATCGTCCCGGTCGCGAACACCCCGGCCCCGCTCGGCACCGTGTAGTAGGCGGTGTCCTGGTGGCTGGGCCGTCCCTCGCACACCACGGGGGAGTGGGCCAGGATCTCGATCGGCCGGGGCGTGGGAAAACCGGTGGAGACCTTGTCGTACTCGACGCCCACCAGGTGCTCGAAGCGGTCGCCCGCCCGCGCGCCGGTGCCCTCGAAGAGCCAGTGCCCGGGGTTGGTCACCACGTACGGGGCGTCCACCGGATAGCCGTCGTAGATCACGCCGAGCAGCGAGCTCTCCGGATCCGCGCCGGGCGCCGAACGGAAGTCCACCGTCGCGGGATGGCCCCGCTTGAACCCCGGGTCCTGCTCGTAGGAGGACTTGTAGCAGACCAGCGTACGGTCCGGCCCCAGGTCGGAGGGCTCCAGGCGGATCCGGCGGTAGCAGCAGTTCGCGCCCAGGATCGCGATGTTGGTACCGGCGTCGCGGGCGGCCGTGAAATGGGCCCGCTGCTCCGGCGACCAGTACTCGTCGTGCCCGAGCGAAAGCACCGCCGCCGCTCCCTCCAGGAGCCGCTTCTCCCGTGCCACGTCGGTGGTGGTCGTGTAGGCGAGGGGTATGCCGAGCCGCTCGGCCAGCGCGATCAGCGGAGCCTCGTACACCAGGAACAGGCCCGCGCCGTCGTCGTACTCGTACGGCCGGTCGAAGCTCACGGCGAGGGAGCGGGAGGCGAACCCGCCGCCCGGGCCGTCGTAGCTGCCGTAGCCGCCCCACCGGTTGTACGCCTGCCAGGTGGCCACCGCGTTGACGACGACGGTGCGGCCGGCGGTCGCCGCGGAGCGGACGGTGAGCGGGACGAAACGCCGGCCCTCACCGCCCTGCGCGTCCAGCCGCAGCAGGTAGCTGCCCTCCGGCCAGTCCTTCGTCTCGACCGTGGCGGTACGGGTCCACCGCGTGCGGACCATCCTGGTCCCGGCGTCCACCGTGGGCTCCGGCTGCCGGGCTCCGGGCAGGGCCTCGGAGCGCCACACCAGACGCGCGCGGGCTCCGCCGTACCAGCCCATGCGGTAGGCGGAGACGGTGAACCTGGGCGCGGTCGTCGACACGTGCAGCCCGAAGGACTCGCCGGGCAGGACGCTGACCTTGTCCGCGAACCCCTCGATGGCCCGCGCCGGGCCGGCCTTGCCCACCGGCCAGTCGGCATGGCCCGGGAGGGTGTTCTCGGCCTTGACGTCGAGACCCGCTGTCCGGGCCGGTGACGGCTTCCCACCGGGCGCGCCGGACTCCGACGTCGCCCCGGACCCCGCCCCGGATCCGCCGTCGCGCTCGCCGTTCCCGCAACCGGCCACGGCCCCGAGCCCGGCGGCCGTGGCCGCCCCCGTCGCGATCCCGAGGAACCACCGCCTGCCTGCGCCTTCGCCGTCCGCGGCGGGCCCGGCCATGTACTCCTGATCCATGCACGGCACGTTATGTGACGCTCGGGCCCATGCTTTCACCGGCCGGCCGGCCGGCCGGAACGGTCCGGAAGTGGCCCGCCTCGCGGACCTCCTCCTCCCACCGGTCCTCGACATCGTCGGCGCCGAAATCCTCCCGACCCAGGGCACCCTGGGCATCGGGGTGACGTACGACTACGAGGACTGAAACGTCGGGGGGACCACCTCGGGCACGACGCGGCGGACGAGAACGAGATCATTGTTCTCGAACCGGGGCGCCCCGGCACCGCACTGCCGTCGTGCGCCGGTCCGACCTCGGCCGCACCACGGTCGTCACCCTCCAGTGAGAGAGTTCCTCCCGTGAAGCGCACGAGTACCCGCCTCGCCGACGGCCGCGAGATCCTCTACTACGACACCGGCGACGGCGCCGCCGCCCGTGCAGTCCCCGACACCCGCCCCCTCGAAGCGCCGGCCACCGGGACCGGCCCCGAGGTCCGGCGCGATCCGCTGCTCGGCGACCCGGTCGTCATCGCCGCCCACCGCCAGGGCCGCACCTACCGCCCGCCCGCAGACGCCTGCCCGCTGTGCCCCTCCACCGAGGGGCGTGCGAGCGAGATCCCGGCCCCCGACTACGAGGTGGCCGTCTTCGAGAACCGCTTCCCCTCCCTCGCCGGCGACACCGGCCGCTGCGAGGTCATCTGCTTCACCCCCGACCACCGGACCTCCTTCGCCGAGCTCGACGAGGAGCGCGTCGCGCTCGTCCTCGCCGCCTGGAGCGACCGCACCGCCGAACTCTCCGCCCGCGAAGGCGTCCGGCAGGTCTACTGCTTCGAGAACCGGGGCACCGAGATCGGCGTCACCCTCGCCCATCCGCACGGCCAGATCTACGCCTTCCCCTTCGTCACCCCGCGCACCACCCGGATGCTCGCCACCGTCGCCGCCCACCGCGAGCGCACCGGCGGCAACCTCTTCGAGGAGGTCCTGGCCGCCGAGCGCTCCCAAGGCACCCGCGTGGTCCTCGAAGCGGAGCACTGGACCGCCTTCGTGCCCTACGCGGCGCGCTGGCCGTACGAGGTCCACCTCTACCCCCGCCACCGGGTCACCGACCTGCCCGCTCTCGGCGACGCGGCCCGCGGCGAGTTCCCCCGGGTCTACCTGGAGCTGCTGCGCCGCTTCGACCGACTCTTCGACCGGCCCGAGCCGACCCCGTACATCTCCGCCTGGCACCAGGCCCCGACGGGCGAGGGCCGGGCGGACTTCGCGCTCCACCTGGAGCTCTTCACGATCCGCCGGACCGCGGACAAGCTCAAGTACCTGGCCGGGACCGAGTCCGGCATGGAGGCCTACATGAACGACGTCCGGCCCGAGGACGCGGCCGCGCGGCTGCGGGAGGTGGCGAGCGCGTGAGTGGGTACAGCGGGAACAGCGGGAACAGCGGGAACAGCGGGTCGGCACAGGACGGCTTCCAGCAGCTGTACGGGTACCCGCCCGAGGGCGTCTGGGCGGCCCCGGGCCGGGTCAACCTGATCGGCGAACACACCGACTACAACGACGGCTTCGCGCTGCCCTTCGCCCTCCCGCAGCGCACCGAGGTGGCCGCCGCACGGCGCACCGACCGGATCCTGCGGGTCCACTCCGCCGACGCCCCCTCCGGTGCCGTCACCCTCGACCTCGCCGATCTCGATCCGGCGCACCCCCCGCAGGGCGCCGCGAGCTGGGCCGCGTACCCCGCCGGGGTCGCATGGGCCCTGCTGGACGCCGGACTTCCGGTCGGCGGAGCCGATCTGCACGTACGGTCCGACGTACCGACCGGCGCGGGCCTGTCCTCCTCCGCCGCCCTGGAGGTGGCCACCGCACTGACCCTCACCGACCTGTACGGGATCGGGCTCGCCCGCCCCGAACTGGCCGCACTCGCCCGCCGCGCCGAGAACGCGTACGTCGGCGTCCCCTGCGGGATCATGGACCAGACGGCCTCGGCCTGCGCGACCCAGGGACACGCCCTCCACCTGGACACCCGCAGCCTCGACCGGCGTCACATCCCCTTCGACTGCGCGGCGGCCGGCCTGCGCCTCCTGGTCATCGACACCCGGGTCAAGCACGCACTGGCCGACGGGGCCTACGCTCAGCGCCGGGCCTCCTGCCACGGGGCGGCCGAGGCCCTGGGCCTGCCCGCCCTGCGCGACCTCCCGTACGAGGAGCTGGAACAGGCCCTGCCCCGCCTGGTGGACCCGATCGCGCGCAAGCGGGTCCGGCACGTCGTGACCGAGAACGAACGCGTCCTGCGCGTCGAGGAACTGCTGCGCGCGGGCCGGCTGCGCGAGGCGGGCCCGCTGCTCACCGAAGGCCACCTCTCGCTGCGCGACGACTACGAGGTGTCCTGCCCCGAGCTGGACCTGGCGGTCTCCACGGCGAACGCCGCGGGCGCGTACGGCTCCCGCATGACCGGCGGCGGCTTCGGCGGCTCGGCGCTGTCCCTGATCGACGCGGACGCCGAGGAGGCGGTGACCCGAGCGGTGGCGAACGCCTTCCTCCGCGCGGGCTTCACACCGCCCCGCGTCACGACCGCATCCCCTTCCGAGGGCGCCGTCCGCCTGCTCTAGGGCGTCACACAGTGTTCACACGGGCCGTGCGGATTCCCGTCCGGCCCCTGGTCCGGCGGCCTAGACTGACCAGTCGGTTGATCATTTACTCGTCGAGTCGGAGGAACGAAAACGCATGCGCCATCTCCCCCTGGGTAGTTCGGGACTGCAGGTCTCCGCCGTCGGCCTCGGCTGCAACAACTTCGGCGGCCGACTGGATGCTCAGGCCACCCGCGCCGTCGTCGACGCCGCTCTGGACGCGGGCATCACCCTCCTGGACACCGCCGACATCTACGGCGGCGCCGGCGGCTCCGAGGTCCACCTCGGGCAGGCCCTCAAGGGCCGCCGCGACCAGGTCGTCCTCGCGACCAAGTTCGGTTACGACGGCGTGGACATGAAGTACGGGCCCGCCGCCGGCTCCCGCGGTGGCCGCGCCTACATCCGGCGTGCCGTCGAGGAGTCCCTGCGCCGCCTCGACACCGACCACATCGACCTCTTCCAGCTGCACAGCCCCGACCCGGCCACCCCGATCGCCGAGACCCTGGCCGCGCTCACCGAGCTCGTCGCCGAGGGCAAGGTCCGTTACATCGGCCACTCCAACCTCTCCGGCTGGCAGCTCGCCGAAGCCGCCCACATCGCCCGCGAGACCGGCTCGGTCCCCTTCGTGTCGGCACAGAACGAGTGGTCGCTGCTGCAGCGGTCGGTCGAGCGCGAGCTGGTCCCGGCGGCCCTCCACTACGGCGTCGGCGTGCTCCCGTACTTCCCGCTCGCCAACGGCCTGCTGACCGGCAAGATCCGCCGGGGCACGCCCGTACCGGCCGGTTCCCGACTCGAAGGCCGCGACTCGTACCTCACCGAGGAGCGCCTCGACGTCGTCGAAGCGCTGGCCGCGCTCGCCGAGAAGCACGACCGGACCGTCCTCGAACTCGCCATCGGCTGGCTTTCCGCCCAGCCCGGCTGCGCCTCCGTCATCGCGGGAGCCACCTCCCCCGAGCAGGTACGCGCCAACGCGGCCGTCGCCGACCGCCCGCTGGACGCCGAGCTGCTCGCCGCGATCGACGCGATCCCGGGGGCGGCCAAGCCCGAGTGACCCGCTGGTGCTGTGACCGGAAAGCTCCACCGGGTCGCGGCGCCCGGCACGGCACCTCGCCGCGTTGTCGGGACACCCGAGTACGTCCATTACACGGGCGCCCCTCCGCCTTGCGAGGCACCGCACCGGACGACCCGGGCTCACCCGACAAGATCCGGAAGAGACGG
>NZ_JBGBPT010000142.1:0-11876 GCF_041106355.1 Streptomyces sp. BF23-19
CGAACTTGTCGGCGGTCGGGAACAGGGACCATCCCCGCAGGCGCGGGGTCGACTCCGCCAACCTGTTGGACAACTCCGATCCGGCCGGACCATCCCCGCAGGCGCGGGGTCGACTGTCCACAGGAACGGCACCGCCAGCCTCCCCGAGGACCATCCCCGCAGGCGCGGGGTCGACTAGCTGGGCGGCCGTGTCGGGGCTTCCGCCGAGGGACCATCCCCGCAGGCGCGGGGTCGACCCCCTACAGCGGCGGATCTCAACGGTTCCCCCCGGACCATCCCCGCAGGCGCGGGGTCGACGCGGCGCGCGCCGGCGCGGAGATAGCCCAGGACGGACCATCCCCGCAGGCGCGGGGTCGACGTCAGCGGACGACCCGTTGAGAGGAGGACCCGCGGACCATCCCCGCAGGCGCGGGGTCGACGGGCCGAAGTCGTAGAGGATCGCGCCGACGGCCGGACCATCCCCGCAGGCGCGGGGTCGACGTGCGCAGCATGGGCGCGTCGTCCATGGCCCACGGACCATCCCCGCAGGCGCGGGGTCGACCACATCGTGTCTGGATCGGGGGCCGGTTCGTACGGACCATCCCCGCAGGCGCGGGGTCGACACCGTGGCCCCGGACCCTACAGTCCGGGGCCACGGACCATCCCCGCAGGCGCGGGGTCGACTCGTCCACGGCGCTGGCGATCTCGTCGTCGAACGGACCATCCCCGCAGGCGCGGGGTCGACACTCTCTGAGCTGGTGTTCTATCGACCGAGGTCGCTGTTTTCGTCTAGTTGCTTTTGGGGTCGGGCTGAGAGGAGTAGCCCGTCAAAGTCGACGGGCTGCCAGCGGTCTCGGCCTGCGGTGCGGACGGCCCAACCCTGTTCGTTGGCGGCTGGTTCGATGAGGATGGCTTGGCCGTCGCCGATTCTGGTGGCTAGGAGTTCCCAGAGACGGTCCCGGATGCGGCGGCTGGGGTTGCCGACGAATACTCCTGCGCTGGCTTCGACCATCCAGCGCGTGAGGTGTCCTCGGAGGCCTTCCGGGGCTGCGATGAGGATGATGACGGTCATGCTGTGGGCTCGGCCTTGTTGATTTCGGGTCCGCTGACCGCGATGTGGTTGTCGGTCATTCCGTGTGTTGAAAGGTCCGCGTGGCCGGCGTAGTTGGTGCCGCCCGGGACGGCGCCGAGGTGTTCGTCCCACAGGAGGTTCGCTTCGGGGTCCTCGAAGTCCGTTCCTTCGGGGGTGAGGAGACTCTTGACGTCGGTGACGATGCGGCCGAGGAGTTTGTCGCGGGCGATGAGGTCTCGGAGCCCGAGTCTGGCGTCTCGCTCTTCCGTGAGGCCTTGAGCGGCGAGGTCGAAGGCGAGCGGGATGGTGTATTCGGCCTTGTAGAGGTCCGCGATGTCCAGGACGAAGGATGTGGCTTTGCCTGTGTGTACGAAGCCGAGTCCCGGGCTAGCCCCGAGTCCGATGATGACAGCGTGGCAGATGCCGTAGAGAGCGGCGTTGGCGGCCGACAGAAGGCGGTTGAGGTCGTCGCCGACCGCGAAGGGGTCGCCGGACTTGTACACGCGGCCGTTCCAGGTGACGCCGGTGCGGGCGGCCTGGGCGCGGTAAAACTTGCGGATACGGGTGCCTTCGCGGCCGCGGAGTTGCTGCATGGTGAGGGAGGAGACGTCCTCACCGGGGAAGCGCATGCCGTACATGGTGCGGGCGACGGCGAGGCGCTCCTTGGGGCGGGTGACGAGCCAGGCCTGGCGGTGGAGGAGGCCGGCGCCCCGGCTGGGGCCGAGGCCGGCCGCGTACATGCGGACACCTTGCTCGCCGACCCAGCACACGGTGGTGCCGGAGTCGGCGAGGAGGCGGATGGCGCCGTGGGTGACGCGTGTGCCGGGGCCGAGGAGCATGACGGCAACCATGGCTGCGGGGACGCGGACGGTTTGTCGTTTGTTGATGATGACGACGGCGTTCTCGTCGCGGTCCAGGTGGCTTCGCTCCACGTACACGCTGGAGACGCGGTCGACGAGGCGGTGGAGGTCCTGCGGGTCGGCCTTCCACCAGATGTCGGGCACGGGTGGTCATTGCCTTTCGGGGAGCGGGGCGAGGGTGAGCAGTCCGCATCCGTAGGCCTTGGAGGGGCCGATGCCGGTCAGGAGGTGTTCGGTGAGCAGGGCGGGGTCGGTGACGCGCAGGCGTCCTTCGAAGGTCACGGAGTTCATGACGACCTGGGCCTCCTTCGTGGTGGTCGGTCCTTTGCCGAAGGAGTGGCGTTGGCGGGTGGTGATGCGGATGTCGCGTGGGGGCTCGTCGTCGGCGTTGCGGGTTCCGTCCAGGTGGGGGGCGGTGGGGACGTCGAAGCCCCATCGTGCGGTGCGGGTGAGGAACCAGTGGAGTTGGGCGGCGGCGGTGCGGTGGCCGAGGCGGAAGCCGCGCTGTCGGCCGCCGGCGTCGATACGTGTCTGTTGCCGGGTGGTGGGTTTGTCGGGGCGGGTGGTGTTCTGGACGGGGTTGGCAGTGAGGCGGAAGGCGAAGCTGCGTCCTGGTGCCAGCTGCTGCAGGAGTGGGGTGTAGTCGCGTACGGCGTAGTGCTCGCCGTCGGCGGCGGGCCATCCTGCCTGTTCGACGAGGTGCGTCCAGTCCGGTTTGTCGGTGGTGAGGACGAACAGGTGGGGGCGGTGGGGGTTGTCCGGGTCGAGCCGCCACAGGGTGCGTGCCTGTTCGGGCAGGCCGGGGAGGCCGCCTTGGACGGCGGCGTGCATGGCACGTGGGCTGGAGAGGAGTATGCGACTTTCGGCGCGCAGGGGGTTGATGCGGATGCGGGAGAGGTAAGGCATGTCGGTCACCAGCCCAGGAGGGCGAAGGGGTCGTGGCCGCCGGTGTTCCGGGGGCGCGCGGGGTCGGGTGAGAGGCCGGTGGGGGCTTGGAGGTAGGTGTGCCGGGTGCGGCGGGTGGTGAAGGCCCGGCTCTTGGGGGCGAAGGAGAGGGGGACGTCGTCGCGGAGTTCGTCTCCTGCCGGATCGTCGAGGGTGGCCGGCAGGTCGATGTGGGGTGCGTCGCCGTTCTGACGGCCCCATCGCTTGCGTACGGCGGGGGCGGCCTGCCAGGGCTCCGCGCGCAGTGTGTCTTCGAGTGATCCGGTGCGCTGACCGAGGGACAGTGGTTGTGCGGGGGCGCAGGAGCGGCGGCCCATTGCGAGGGGGAAGGCGGGGTGGCGGACGGCATGTTCGAGTGTGGTGATGAGGCCTTCGGGGCCTTCCACTGCTGCCAGGAAGACGGCGTCCTGGAGGTAGAACCGCTGCGTGATGTGTGTGTGCTTGGCGGGTGAAGTGGGCTTCTGTTGGCCCTTGGCGGTGACGGCGGCGGAAAGGAGCGGCTGGCCGCGGTAGTCGCTCACAGTGTGGTAATCGCGCAGGATGCTGCCGGGCTGGTCGATGCGGATGCCCAGTGCGAGCCCGGCGAGGTCGTCCAGGGCCGCGTGGCGTGAGCGGCCGGCGGCTGCGGCGAGGAGGCCGACGATGCCGGATTTCGTGGGTTCGGGTCGAGTCTCGCGCCGGTTGAAGGTGCTGCGGTCCCCCCATGCCTGAAGTGGTCCGGCGAGTCGGAGGAGGAGGACGGAGCTGCGGTCGGGGGTGGTCACGCCTGGGCTCCCAGGGCGGTGGTGAGGCGTGCCCGCAGGGTGGAGCGCAGGTCGGCGAAGGTGACGGGGTCGCCGAAGGCTTGGGCGAGGGTTTCGGCGGTGTCCTTGGTGCGGGGCTCATGGGTGGTGAAGGTGTGGCTGGCTGCGTTGTAGAGCGGGGTGTCTCCCCATACCTGTGTGGCGGTGATGTGTTCCTCGGCGAGTCGGCGGGCGGAGTTGGCCTGGATGCCGGCCTCCGCCGCGACGGGCTCCTCGAAGGCGGAGACCAGGTTGACCGGCTGGTCGGTGCGTACGACGACTGCGACGAGGCTGGGCCGGGTCCGGTGGGCGAAGGAGTTCTGGTAGCCGGTGGGCGTGGACAGGGCGAAGCTGTCGACGAAGTGGTCGAGGGCGTCGAGGGCGGCTTCGGTGTCTCCGCCGAGGTTGTCGGTCAGCTGGGTGAATCCGACGGTGGCGTAACGGTAGAGGGTGGCGGAGTTGAAGCCGATGGTGCCGATCATCCCGGCGCCGGTTTCGTCTTTCTCGTTCTGGTCGTCGACGGCGGTGAAGTAGTCGAATTCGAGTTGCGTCTCGTGGGTGGAGAGCGCGTGGGCTACCTGTACGGCGGCGTCGACGTTGAGTTTGGGGATGTCGGCGACCATCCGGCCGAACAGGGCGACGCCCACGGGGTGTCCGGTGGTGAAGGTCTCTGCGACGGGTAGTTCCTTGATCTCCTCGGCCAGGGCTTTGTCTTCCAGGGCTGCCAGGTCTGCGGCGCGGTCGTTCACCAGTGTGGCGACGTCGTCGAGCTGGGCGTTGCCGTAGAAGAGGAGGTATGCGGTGTCTCCGGCCTTCTTGCCCTGGCTCAGGCCGAGCTGGGCGAGGAGTGCGGCAGCGATCCGTCGGGCGCCGTCGTGGTCCAGGCCGGTGTTGTCCTTGATCCGGGTGGCGAGTTCGTTGGTGATGCGCTTGGTCCGCGTGGCGCGCTCGGGCTCGGGGATCTGGGCGTCGAAGTGTCGGCGGGTGGCCCGCTTCCAGGCCTGGGAGGAGACGCGGGAGCGTCGGACTCCGCCGTAGACAGCTTCTTTGGGGTTTCCCTGGTCGTCCCGGTTGAGGTTGGCGGGCGGGACGGTCTGGACGACATGTGCATCGATGTAGAGGCGCTGGTTCATGGGATGGCTCCAGGTCGTAGGGCAGTGCGCGGCGGGCCTGCGGCCGGTGTGCGGCGGGATGGATGGTGTCTGCGCCGGGCGGGTGTTGGGCCGGTTGCGGTCAGCGGCCGGGTTGCGGAGATGCTGTCTTCTGGGTCCAGGCGTAGTAGTCCAGGCCCCAGCGGCGGCGTACGCGGGTGCGGGAGTCGGGCCGGTTCCAGTGGAGGACGTCGGAGGCCAGCTGGTTGTAGTCGATGGGCTGCTTGATGTCGCTGAGCTGGGTGACCAGGCCGCGCAGCCGGAGCTGGAGGGCGTGTGTCGATGTCGCGGAGAACGTCTGCTGGAATCGGGCGTCGACCGCCGCGTCGCTGGTGCGGTCGTGGCGCCGGAGCTCGAGCACGGCCCGGCCGAGGCTGACTCCGTCACGGTGCATCGGGCGGTCCTGGCTCTGCTGGTGCAGTCCGTAGAGGGCGAGTGCGATGTGCTCGGCCTCCTGTTGGGCCGAGACCTCTCCGCGACGTGCGGCGAAGTCGTCGACCGGGCAGGTGTAGAACGGGAACATCTCCAGCACGGTTCCGGCGGGGCGGCCGAGCCCTCTGCGCAGCACCGCGAGGTCTTCGCCGGGTGGGCGTTTCTCGGCAGTGGTGCCGGTCTTGCGGCGCCAGGTGCCGTCGGCCGAGATGTAGCGGTGCCAGATTCTCTGCTGTGTGTGGTCTTCTTCGGTCATGACCGTGTCCAGACGTGATGAGGTTCTGTGTCACAGGTGGGCATGCGGGGATGTGCTGGGGCGTGGTCGGATCGGTGCGGCCGGGCGTGGACGGCTCGTAGCGCGTCGACGGGCCTGTTGTGTGTCGTCTACCGGCTGTCGGGACGTGCGCTGTTGAGGCGAAGGGCGTCGGCCCGGTGGAGGATTTCCGCTCGGCGTCTGAGGAAGGAGGCCTCGGCCAGCGGGACGCGGTGCGTACGCTCGGGCTTCCCCTCTCCCTGGGAGGTGCTTCTGCCCGCATAGGCTCCGACGGGCACTGCTTGCAGGAGGCGGTCGGCGATCTCCCAGGTCCGGCGCCAGGCGAGTTGTTCCCATGCGAGCTGGCCGGCTTCGATGCGCTCCAGGTCCTCCAGCCCCCTCATTCCTGTCAGCATGCGTCGCACCAGCGGGTCCAGGGCGTGCAGGACGAGTTCGCCGGGGCGCTGTCCCTTGTCCCAGGGGATGGGTTCGGTGCCGAGCGCACGCCGCAGATCTGCCGAGAGATGGTTGACTGCCGTGGCCAGCTGTTCTGCCTGTTCGGCGACTTCGAGGAGGGCTGAGCGGACGTCGCTGTCGGTGTCGAGTGCGGCCAGCGGCAGGGGCAGGGCGTCGAACATCACGTCGTCGATGACGGCCGACTGGTTGCCGTACGCGATGCCGGAGAGTTCCACCCGCAGCGGGTAGGTCTCGCCGAGCTCGGGCATGAGGGCGCCTGCTTGGTCCAGGAGCTTGCTCGTGGCGAATCCGCTCGTCTTCTCTCCGGCGTCCCGGGACTGGCGCTCGGGTGCCAGGAGTGCGTCGAGCCCGCGCCAGGCGGCCTTGCCGGGCTGGAGACGTAGCGGGCGGCGGGGCGGGGTGGTGCCGTGTTTGTCCTTTGCCGAGGTACGGCCGCCGTTCGGCTCCAGGCGCCACATGGTGTGTGGTTCGGTCTCGGGGGTGTGCGGCATGCGGTCGCCGGCGGCGACCAGGACCCGGGTCACGCGCAGGCCTTCGTCTGTCGCTTCGGGGACGAGCCGGATCCGGCGGGACTGCCAGGTCCACAGGTCCAGGAGTCCCTCGGGCGCTCGTGTCTGCCACCGGGGGGTGCCGGCGGGACGCGGACCGGCGGGATCTCGTCTTTCCCACTGCGGCAGATCGCTCGACGTCGGTGGTGCACCGATCGGAATGTTCAGCAGCAGTGTCTCGAAGAGTGTTCTGCCAGCCAGCAGGGTGACACCGATCTGTCCGAGGGGCCCGGTCGGGTTTCCGGTGGTCTTTCCTGCCTTCGCCTGCGGGTCGCCCACCGCACCCGTTTTGATCGCCGCGGTGTCCCAGCACTGCGTGTGCAGCAGCCAGTGTGCTGCCTGCGCCGGGGTCAGCGAGAAGGGGTCGCCCTCCGTACGCGAGGCGAACAGGGGTACGTTGTTGCCGGTGGCCGCGGTCGCGACGATCAGCCCGGCGTTCTTCGTATCGCCCTTCGCGGTGGACAGCCCGGCGACCTGGGCGAAGGGCTGCACCGGGTCTAAGAGGTCGAACAGTCCGCGGTGCGCGTCCAGATACTCCTGGAGCTTGAGACGCTGCTCGGGCGACCATTGCCCTCGGGAGTACCAGTTCGTCCACTCGCGCTCATCGGCCGGGCGTCCCAAGGCGGCGACGACGACGGGGAGCAGGACCTGCCGTAACACGGCAGGTTTCTGTGTGGGGATCTCCACCACCAGGTCGCCGAACTCGTGTGCCTCCAGCAGCGCTGTACGCAAGGGGCGTTCCTGTGCCGGTTCTCCCGCGGTTGACGGTAAGAGCAGCCAGGGATCGTCCGTCAGGGAAAAGCCATGAGTCATCGGTACCCCTTGATGGAATCTCTTATGTTTGACGCTAGCAGCGGCATCCCGGGGCTCGGGTGCGTTCTCCACAAACGGCTGCGACAATCCGGTGGTTGGCCTCGCCGGCGAACCTTCGGGTCCGCACTGCGGGGATGGTCCCCTCTTCTGTTTGCATCACAGACCGGGGTTTCCTTAGTCCCCGCGTCAGCGGGGTTCCCAGCCGCCGGGTTCCGGCCCGGCGGCTCACCGGGTCTGTGGGGCAGCTGTCGATACGGCCGGCCGCGAGCGACCTCTATGCCTGCCGGAGCCCGAACTCTTCGTCATAGGACACGGTGAAGTCGCCCACGCGGGCTCTGCGTGATGCGTCGAGCACCAGAGCACGGCTCCGCCCCAGCCACGGGTGTCCGTGCCAGCCGGGCAAAGGGCGGAGTTCAAGCGCCGGTTGTGTGAGCCTGGACGGCAGCCGCACCGTCGAACCCAGTACCTCCTCCAGCACGTCCGGTGCCACGTCTCCGTTGACGGTCAAGGCGCGCCCGGCCAATGTGCGGAAGACGCCTTCGCCCTCGGCCCGGACCACGAGAACGACCTCGACCGATTCGTCGCCGTCACGCACCGCTGCCCGCAGCGAATCCTCGTCGCCGCCCGCGGTGGACCCGCCGTAGTGCAGACCCGCCAGTGTCCGCCGCTCGTGCTCACCGCGCGGGGTCAGAAGGAACTCACGCGCCGCTTCGGCGCGGGCACGGTCCCGGTCGCTCTGTTCCCGGGCGGCAGCCTCGCCGGCCTCCTGCCAGGCAGCAGGCAACAGGCAGGTATCCGTCCCGTACACGCTGCCCACCAGCCCGGGTACGTCCCCGGGAACCGACCACCCCTTGCCCGCACCGGGCAGTACGGCAGCGGTGCGCAACAGCAGGTGGCGCCCGTAGATCGCCTCGCTGGCGAACACGAAGGCCGGTTCACGGCCCTCGCACGGCTGGAAGCCGGTGACCAACACCTTGGGCGTGCGCAGCCGGCCCGGGCGCCAGGTGCCCTCGTGCCGGTGCAACCGTCCGATGCGTTGCAGCAGGAGGTCGACCGGGGCCAGATCCGTGACCAGCAGGTCTGCGTCGACGTCGAAGGACTGTTCGGCGAGCTGCGTCGCCACCACGATCAGCCGTCCGCCCCGGGGCCGCGGCGTCCGCGGACCCAACAGACGCAGACTCTCCTCCGTCAGATCGGCACGTCGAGCAACCGTGAAGCGGGCGTGCAGGAGACGCACCTCTGCAGGGCCGAAACGGTCGCGCAGCTCCTCGTAGACACTCTGCGCCCGCGCGACGGAGTTGCGGATGACGAGCGCGGTCCCCCCGTCGGCGAGTTCCTCAGCCAGCAGATCACCTACCGCAGAGTCCGCCTCGACCTGCAGCCGCTCTCGTACGTCACGCGTGGACCGTGCGCCCGGCACCGTCTCCGGCATCACGCGGACCGCCACCGGAAGGTCCTCGCGCCAGCTCTCCGTCGCGTCCACATGGAACTGCGCCTCCCCCGGACCGGCCGGCCAGGCGGCCGTGACGCTCGGATAGCCCTGCGGACGCGGAACGTGCGCCCGGAACTCCTCCCGCGAGACCGCACCGGCGAGGTAGGCCTCGAACAGCGCCTGCCGCTGAGCGGGGGCAAGAGTCGCGGAGAGAACGATCACGGGCACACCCGCCTGGCCCAGCCAACGCAGCGCCTCCGCCAGGAACTGGCTCATGTACACGTCACACGCGTGGACTTCGTCCAGCACCACGACCTTGCCCGCGAGCCCGGCCATCCGCAGCATCACATGCCGAGTACGGGTGGCCGCGTAGAGGAGCTGATCGACGGTCCCCACGACGAACGGTGCCAGGAGCCCGCGCTTGGGTCCGAGGAACCACTGTGCGGGGGCCTTCCGCTCCTCCTCGCCGCACCCTTCGTGCCGGACACCGTAGGGGTCCTCGTCCATCCCGAACTCGTCGACCCCCTGGAACGCCTCGTCCGCGGATGCTCCCGCATTCTCCAGCAGAGCCTTCCACTCACGGTTGAAGGCCCTCTTGCCGTGCAGCAGTACCACCCGGGACGCGAGGACCGGGTCGATCGCCTCCAGCCACCGCCGGGTGCGGGTGAACATGGGATCGCTGGTCGCCTGGGTCGGCATCCCCACGAAAACACCGTCCGCACCGAACCTGGCGGCCAGAACTTCCGCCGCCGCCTGAGCAGCCTCCGTCTTGCCCTCCCCCATGGGAGCCTCGATCACCATCAGCCCAGGACCGCCCATGGCACGCGCAGCACCGGCGACCATGGCCTGCGACGGCCGCGGCGAGCATCCGAACCGATCCTGGAAGACTTCGGTGGCTGGAGCGGTCAGGGTCCCCCAACCCCGCTGGAGTCCCAGTGCCGTCCAGGCCACGGCCGCCCGCCGGCGGGATGCGTCCAAACTCACCTGCCGCAGGTCGTCCATGCCGTGGAAGAAGCGTTCGTCGCTCGCGATCCAGTCCGCCATGACCACCAGACCGCTGAGCTGCAACTGCAGCGCCCTCGAGGGGACCAGCACAGGCTTCATCTCACCAAGGCGCCCGAGCCCCAGCTCCCGGGTGAACACATCCAGCACAGCTTGCTGAGCCTGGCGCCAGAGTCCCCTCCCCCTCAACTGCCCCTTGGCTGTCCTGGGCTCCTGAACATCGCGCAGTGACGGAAACGCGCCATGATGTCCGGCCACCAAAGGCCACACCCAGTCCACCTGCTCCGGATCCCATCCGGCCGAGGTCAACAGCTCCCGCGCCATCAGCCCACCCGCCCAGTCGTGACGCCAGCGCCTCTGGCTCCTCACCCCCGCCACAGCCGCCGACTCGACCCAGGACAGCCCCGACCGTCGCACCGCCTCCGCGCCCTCGGACCACAGGCGCTGATGCACCGGGGTCGCCTTCCCGCAGTCGTGGACCCCGCACAACCAGACGAACAGCGCGCGCCCGCGCTCCGGCCCACCGGCGATCGCGTCCAGGGCCGACCGCGTCGAACGAGCGAGGAAGCCGTCCCACAGCAACTCGGCAACCGCAGCAGTGTCCAGGAGGTGCGCCATCAGAAGGTTCGTCGTGCCCGCAGCCCGCTCACGCGACTTCCCCCACAACACCTCCAAGGCCTCCACGACACCGGGCTCGTACCGCTCGTGCAGCTGCTGTAAGTCCACCGGGCCTCCACGCTTCTCCGAAGAACCAGAGAGTAGAAGCCACCACTGACAACACGGCTCGACCAGCGCAATCCGAACCTCTCCCCAGGAGAAGGACGGCGTCCACCCACCGGGAAATACGACCTGCCGTGCCGCTCGGCATCCCCCGGGACGGGAATGGTGGCCGTGGGGCGGGCGGCCGCCGTTAAACCATCTCGGCGGCACGCGACCCGCTGCCACCCGCAGCCATGCGTACGGCCGGCACTTCCCTGGCCGGTGCTGCAGCACCGGCTGCAGGTGTGGGCGGGCCTGGGCAGCCGCCCAGGCCGCGATCGGCCCCGGCGTCACCCGGCACGGCGCCGACGTCGGCCGCTCGCTCGCCACCCAACGACGGAACTGGAGCCGACTCAACGACGGTCAGCGGTCAGCGGTCAGCGGTCAGCGGTCAGCGGTCCATCCTCACGGGGCGCGGCGTCGACGGACGCCCAACATCACGGCCGCGAGCGCTGCCGAACCATCCCCGCGGTCGCGGGATCGACCTGTCCCTGCTCGACGGCGCTCCGTCGGCGCTCGGATCATCCCCGCGGGCGCGGGGTCGACGGCTCCAGGGTGCGGACCCCAGGCCGAGATGCCGGACCATCCCCGCGGGCGCGGGGTCGACGTGCAGGGCGGGGTGGCGTCCGTCGTCGCGTTCGGACCATCCCTGCGGGCGCGGGGTCGACTGCCTGGAGGCCGGCATCCTTACGCAGCGGCACGGACCATCCCCGCGGGCGCGGAGTCGACGGCCTCTGAAGTCTCGCGCGGCTTGAATCCCGAGAACCATCCCCGCGGGCGGGTCGACCCTATGGGAAGGTCACTTGTCCATCACTCTTCGGGACCATCCCCGCGGGCGCGGGGTCGACGCGTCCACGCGCAGCCCCACCCGGGTTACCGGCGGACCATCCCCGCGGGCGCGGGGTCGACACCTGCCCGGCGTCCTCGCCCGGCTGCGGATCTGGACCATCCCCGCGGGCGCGGGGTCGACGTCACGACTCCGCACCACGGCCTACACCTGTACGGACCATCCCCGCGGGCACGGGGTCGACCCATGGCCGCACCGCCTGTCCAAGTGCCCGCACGGACCATCCCCGCAGGCGCGGGGTCGACTCGGGCGGCACCCACATGTCCTCGTCCGCCGACGGACCATCCCCGCAGGCGCGGGGTCGACGCCAGGTGCGCGATGCGTTCCACGCACTGCCCAGGACCATCCCCGCAGGCGCGGGGTCGACCTGCGGCCGGCCGTCAGGCCGCGTGACCCCCGCGGACCATCCCCGCAGGCGCGGGGTCGACATGGAGGCCGTACGTCCGCGAACCCGTCTGATCGGACCACCCCCGCAGGCGCGGGGTCGACTGGCCCCGCTCGGCCGGTGCCTCGGTGAACCCCGG
>NZ_JBGBPT010000143.1:0-11823 GCF_041106355.1 Streptomyces sp. BF23-19
GCGGGGACAGGATTTGAACCTGCGACCTCTGGGTTATGAGCCCAGCGAGCTACCGAGCTGCTCCACCCCGCGTCGGTGAAACCACAGTATCACGACACGGGGTGGAACCATTACCCATTGATCACTGACCCGATGGCGCGGGTGTCGCGGCCTTCGCCTCGGCCGCGATCGCCCGCTCCAGCGCCGCCTTGATCTCGTCCTGGGCCTTGCCGAAGGCCGCCCAGTCGCCGGCCTGCCGGGCCTTCTCGGCGTCCTCGATGGCCTTCTGCGCGTCGCCGAGGGCCGCCTTGACCGTGGGGTCCTGGACCTTCGGCGGCGTGACCGTGCCGTCGCCCGGCGGTTGGGCCGGGGGTACCGGAACGGTCGGCGCCTCGGCCCCGAAGACCACGTTCAGCGCCTTCTCCAGGGTGTCCTCGAAGGCGGTCTGGTTGCCGTAGGTCACCAGCACCTTACGCAGCAGCGGGTACTTGAGCGTGGAGCTGCGGACGTAGACCGGCTCCACGTAGAGCATCCCGCCGTCGAGCGGCACCGCGAGCAGGTTGCCGTACTCGATCTCCGAGTCACCACCGCGCAGCAGGCGGATGGATTCGGCGATCTTCGGTTCCGACTGGAACTTGCTCTGCACCTGGCTCGGGCCGTCCGGCGGCTTGCTGGTCGGCATCTTCAGAATGCGGATCTTGCCGTACTCCAGGGTTCCCGGATCGGCGTTGACCGCCATGAAGGCACTCAGGTTGGGCCGCTCGTTCGGCGTGAACGTCGTGGTGAGCGAGAAGACCTGGTCCTTCTCCTTCTGGTCCGGCATCTTCATCGACAGGTAGTACGGCGGAACGGCCGTACCGGCCTTGGTCGTCGGGTCGTCCGGGACCGCCCACGCCTCACTGCCGCTGAGGAAGGTCTGCGGGTTGGTGACGTGGTAGCGGGTCAGCAGCTCGCGCTGGACCTTGAAGAGGTCCTGCGGGTACCGGAGGTGGTCCATGAGCGGCTTGGCGATGTCGGCCTTGGGCTTGACCGTGCCCGGGAACGCCTTCATCCAGGTCTTCAGGACCGGGTCCTGGGTGTCCCACTGGTACAGGTCCACCGAGCCGTCGTACGCGTCGACGGTGGCCTTCACCGAGTTACGGATGTAGTTGACCTGGTTCTCCTGGGCGACCACCGCGCGCTGGCTGTTGGTCAGCGAGTCCGCGGTGCTCTGGCCCAGCGTGGTGCGCGAGGCGTACGGGTAACCGTTGGTGGTCGTGTACGCGTCGACGATCCACTTGATCCGGCCGTCGATCACGGCCGGGTAGGGCGCACCGTCGATGGTCAGCCAGGGGGCGACGGCCTCGACGCGCTGCTTGGGCGTGCGGTTGTAGAGGATCCGCGAGCCGTCGCCGATGGCGCCCGAGTAGAGGATCTGCGGCTCGTTGAAGGTCAGCGCGTAAGCGGCCCGGTTGACCGGGTTGTCGAGGTTGACGCCGGAGTCGCCCTTGTAGCTCGTCTCCTTCTCGCCCTTGTCGTCCGAGTAGTCGAGCTCCTTCTGCGGCCCGCCGACGATCGAGTACTGCTTCGTCTGCTCGCCGTAGTAGATGCGCTGCTCGAAGTCCGTCCCGAACACGCCCTTGGAGGGCAGGTCGGACTGGGTGAAGTCGGGAGCGCCCTCCTTCACGGTGGTGCCCTTGGCCGCGACCACGCCGTAACCGTGCGTGTACTTGAAGTGGTCGTTGATCCAGTTGTTCTTCGGGATGCCGCCGATGTTCAGCTCGCGCAGCCCGATGACCGTGTCCTGGCCGCTGTACCGGTCCACGGCGAGCGTGGACGGGAAGGCGTAGTAGCCCTTGACCTGCTGGAGCTGCTGGAAGGCCGGCGAGACGATGTTCGGGTCGAGGATGCGGATGCTGGCCGTGGTGTCGGCCTGCGGACGCAGCTTGGTCCGGTCCTCCGTCTGCGGGACGCCCGGGTAGTCCGAGACCTCGGCGCCGGCGATGCCGTAGGCGTCGCGGGTGGCCTTGATGTTCTTCTGGACGTACGGGGATTCCTTGGCCTGCTCGTTCGGCTGGACCTGGAACTTCTGCACGATCGCCGGGTAGAGCCCGCCGATCAGGATCGCCGAGAGCACCATCAGGCCGAAGCCGATGACCGGCAGCTGCCAGGTGCGACGCCACAGCGTCGCGAAGAACAGCACGGCGCAGATCGCGGCGATGGCGACGAGGATCGTCTTCGCCGGCAGGTAGGCGTTCGCGTCGACGTAGCGCAGGCCCGTCCAGTTGTCGGCGGCCTTGAAGTCGCTGGACTTCACGGCGAGCCCGTACCGGTCGAGCCAGTAGGCGATCGCCTTGAGCGTGACGAACAGGCCGAGCAGCACCGACAGGTGCCCGGTGGCGGCGGCGGTGGCCCGGGCGCCCGGGCTGGTCACGCGCAGTCCGCCGTACAGGTAGTGCACGACGGCCGCGGCGATCACCGACAGCACGACGGCGGCGAAGCCGAAGCCGAGCAGGAAGCGGTACCAGGGCAGGTCGAAGGTGTAGAAGGACACGTCCATGTGGAACTGCGGGTCCTTCGTACCGAAGGCCACCCCGTTCACGTACATGAGCCAGGTCTTCCACTGGCCGGCCGCCGAGGCGCCCGCGATCAGGCCGACGAGCACGGCGATGCCCAGCAGCAGCCACTTCTTGTAAGGGGCGATGCTCATCCGGTAACGGTCGAGGCTCTGCTGTTCCATCGACATCGCGCTGAGCGGCGGCCGCAGCCGGTGCGCCAGCCAGATGTTGAAACCGACGGCACCGGCCATCAGCAGACCGAACACGGCGAAGAGGCCGATCTTGGTCCACAGAGTGGTGGTGAAGACGGTGGAGTACTTCACGGAGCGGAACCAGAGCCAGTCAGTCCAGAAGCCCGCGAACATGATGAAGAGCATGGCCAGGACGGCCAGCACGCCCAAGGTCATCAGGAGAGTTCGGGACCGCCGGGAGGGGCGGCCGACTCTCATCCGTGGCCCGGAAGGGCCTCCGCCGCGGTCCGGCATCTGGAAAGCCAAGGTGCGCACCTCGAAAGTCGCTGAGTCTGGTAATGAACGGGCCCCCGATCGTAGAGCCCACTCATGCAACTTACTGAGGCTTTGGTCAGTTCCCGGTAATCGATGGAAAGGAGGCAGGATGTTGCCCATGTCCAACCTTTCGCCGTCCCCCGGCACCCCCATGGCGGCCAGTCCGCTGACCCGCGCCTGCCTCGAGATCGACGAGTACGCGGCCGGCCTCGGCTGGGACAAGCCCGCACGGCTCTTCGCCCTCGTCGACACCGCCCGGCTCAAGAAGCAGGAGCCGCGGCTGGCGAGCCAGCTCGGTCTCGACCAGGACGACGCCGGCAAGTCCTCCCTCACCCCCATCGAGCAGGACGAGGTCCCCAAGGGGACCCCGCTCGACAAGTTCCTCGGCACCATCGCCTGGCCCGACGCCGTCGTCGGCTGTGCGCTGACGGTGGAGCGGCTGATGCTGCCGCCGTCCGCGGAGGCCTCCGTACCGGAGGGACTGAACGACAAGCAGCTGTCGAAGTGGGTCGCCGGGCACCCGGAGCGGCAGGAGGTCCGCCTCACCGTGGCCGTGCTGCGCGACGGCTCGCGGGAGTCCGCCGTACGGCTGCGCGAGAAGGACGCCTCGACCGAGGTCCTCACCGGTGCGGGCCTGGTGCCCGGACTGGCCGAGGCCTTGGCGGCGACCTTCTCGTAGGGCGCCGGGGTACGGAGCCGTCAGGGGACGGAGCGGTCAGGGCTTGCAGCTCGGCAGCCCGGCCGTGTCCCCCTTGCTGATCTTCTCCAGTGCCTTCGTGGCGTCGCCGATGGTGGAGACCTTGACCAGGGTCAGCCCGTCGGGCACGTGGGAGGCGGCGGAGGCGCAGTTCTCGGCGGGCGTCAGGAAGTACTCGGCACCGGCCTGGCGGGCGCCGATGGTCTTCATCTGGATGCCGCCGATGGGTCCGACCTTGCCCTCGTCGGTGATGGTGCCGGTGCCCGCGACGAACTTGCCGCCGGTCAGGTCCTCCGGGTTCAGCTTGTCGACGATGCCCAGGGCGAACATCAGCCCGGCGCTCGGGCCGCCGACGTCGGCGAGCTTGATGTCGATCGTGAACGGGAAGGTGTGGTCGGTGCCCGCCCGGATGCCGACGATGGCGTGACCGTCGCCCTCCGCCTTGCCCGCGGTGATCGTCACCTTCGTGGTGGCGGGGTTCTCGTTGCCGGCCTTCGCCGCCTCGGTCGCCTCCTTGGCGGGCACGATGGTGAACTCCACCGGCTCGCCGGGCTTGTGCAGGGTGACGAGCTTGGCCACGTCCTCGGGTGCGGTGACCGCTGCGCCGTCCACGGACTTGATCACGTCACCGGCGTGCAGCTTGCCCTCGGAGGGGCTGGCCTTGACCACGGTGGAGACGATCACCCGGGCGGTGACCGGGATGCCGAGCTGCTTCAGGGCCGCCACCTTGGCGCTCTGCTGCGACTGGCTGAACTCCTCGGCGTTCTCCTGGGTGGACTCCGCCTCGGTCTTCCCGTTCGGGTAGAGGTTCTCGTGCGGGACGACGATGTTGTCGCCGGCCAGCCACCCGTAGACCGCTTCCACCAGGCTCATGTCGTAGTCCGCACCGGTGACGCGGACCGTGGTCATGTTGAGGTGGCCGCTGGTCGGGTACGTCTTGCGTCCCGCGATGTTGAGGACGGGCGCGCCGTGCGAGTCCCCGAGCGTGTTCACGGTCGGGCCGGGGCTCATCTCGGAGTACGGGACCTTGATGAACACCCCTGCGCAGAGCAGCGCGAACAGCACCAGGGTGGAAGCGAGCATCGTCGCGGTGCGGCGTGGCATGGATCCGACAGTACGGGACGGCCCTGACGGACGGCCCTCGGGGCCGGTCCGTACGGGGTCCGCACGCGAAACTCTCAGCGGAATCTCACCGACGGCGGCGGACCGGAGCGGGCCGGACGCGGAGCGTCATGCGGCGTCAGACGGCGTCGGAGGCGGAGTGGGCGGACGGAGCGGAATGGGCGTCGGCCTTCACTCTGGCCTGATCGGCATTGGCCATGGCTTCGCGGAAGCGTGCGTAACCCGCGAGCTCGGATATGTCACCCTGCGTGCGGTCGCGTGCCGCCCAGCTGCCCCATATCGCCGCTCCGATCGCGGCGAACAGCGGAATCAGCAACCACGCCAAAGACGCCATGGGCCTGCCTCCCTACCCCGAAGTACGTTTCGTTGGTGGCTTCAACGCTCGTGCCCGTGGGGGGGTTACGCAAATCGAGGGCGTGTTGCGCGGCCGAACGGGTGCGAGGCTACCGCCTTCCGGGTGGCGCTCCGCGACCGGGGGTTCAGCAGGCGCCGACCCATTCCTCGGTGCCGTCGCTGAAGGTCACCCTCCTTGAAGGCCCGACTCGCACCGCTCGGCGCCGGAGCGCCTCACGGGCTTCGCCCGGCCGTGCCGGACTCCGCCCGGCAATCCCGCGCGACCCGGGCCTCAGCAGGCGCCGACCCATTCCTCGGTGCCGTCGCTGAAGGTCTGGTGCTTCCAGATCGGGACCTCGTGCTTGAGGTCGTCGATCAGCATCCGGGCGGCCTCGAAGGCCTCGCCGCGGTGCGGGCAGGACACGGCGACGACGACGGCCAGGTCGCCCACGGCCAGGTCACCGACGCGGTGCACGGCCGCCAGGGCGCGGACGGGGAACTTGGCCACGACGCGCTCGGCCACGCGGCGCATCTCGGCCTCGGCGGTCGGATGGCAGGAGTAGCCGAGCGAGTCGACGTCCGCCCCGCTGTCGTGGTTGCGCACCGTGCCGACGAAAAGCGTCGTACCGCCCGACGCGTCGTCGCCGACGGCCTGGAAGACCTCGTCGATCGACAGGGGGGTCTCGCGGATCTGGAGCAGCCGGATCGGGTCCGAGGCGGCCTGCTCACCGGGGTGGTCGAAGTGCGGTGCCATGTCTTCATCGTGCCCTAGCCGCTGACACGGCGAAATAGCAGATTCGCCCGGGGCGCGGGCGGCGCCTTGGGAGCCTCCTACAGGGCGGGCCCGCGGAACCCCGCGGTCCGCCCGGCCGGACGGCACCCGCGGGGCCGCGCCGGTCAGATCCCGCGCCGCTTGCGCGCCAGGCGGACCGCCGCGGCCGCGCCCAGCAGGGCCACCGTCGCGCCGGCCGCACCGGCGGCCGTGGCGGCGTCCCTGCGGCCCAGCCTGCGGCCCGCGACCGTGTGCCGGCCCGAGACCTCCTGGAGGAGCTCGGCGAGCACCTCCTCGTTGGTCCAGCGCGGCCGCCAGCCCGCCGCGTGCAGCCCGCTGACGCTGACCACCCACGGGTGCATCGTGTAGGCGAGGTCCCCGGCCGGGGACGGGGTCAGGCCGATCCGGTGCAGCCGGGCCGCGGCTCCCAGGGCGACCGCGGAGGGGAGCTCCATGCGGCGGATGCCGCTCAGCTCCTCGACCTCCTCCTGCTCCAGCCACCCCTCGCAGCCGACGGCCAGCTCGCCCTCGACCTTCTCCAGGGCGGCGTACTCCAGGGCGCTGACCAGGTCGTCCACGTGGCAGAACTGCCAGGTGGGGCGGGATCCCGCGACCACGAGCAGCCGCGGGGACTCGAAGTACCGGGTCAGAGCGGTGTCGGTGCCGCCGACCAGGACGGCCGGGCGGATCACGGTGACGTTCAGGCCGGGGTGCGCGCGCGGGGCGCGGCGGCCCAGGCGCTCGATCTCCAGGAGGTCGCCGACCCCGGTCGCCTCGGCGGTGGCGCGCAGCTCGGAGTCCTCGGACAGCGGGATGTCGTTGTCCGGCAGGGCCCCGTAGACCATCGCCGAGGTGCAGAGCACGACCCGGTGCACGCCGGCCGCGGCGGCGGCCGTCAGGACGGTCTGGGTGCCGCGTACGTTGTACGCCGTACGGGCGGCCGGGTCGGTCTCCAGGTCGAGGTCCAGCGCGAGGTGGACCACGACGTCCGCGCCGCGCAGTTTCTCGGCGATCGCGGGGTCCCGTACGTCGAGGATGTGCCATTGCGCGGCCGCGCAGTCCCCGCGTCGCTCGTCGATCGCGACGACCTGCTTGACCTCCTCGGAGGCGGCCAGCCGGCTCACGAGGGCCGCGCCGACTCCCGAGGCGGCGCCGGTCACGGCGATCACCGGGCTGTGCCGGCGAATACCCTCCGGGTTTCGCGGCCGGCGAACGCCGGGGGCGCTGTCACCGTGCTCGGAGCTGTTTTCGTCGTCGGGCATCGCGCGAAACTGCGGATCTGGGGAACTCACCGGGCGTCTCCAGCGGTTGTCTTCAGTAGGGACGCGCCGTGACGCGTACCCACCAGGTGATGTCCATCCTGCCGCAGCCCAGGAGTCGGCGGAGCACCGAGCCCGGATGCGGCCGCGGTGTCTACGCTGGGTGGTGTTGTCGGACCATTGCCCGTCGGCTCCCGCCGGCGGCCCTACGAGCCGAGGAAACCCGTGAGCGACACCCCATTCGGATTCGGCCTTCCGCCGGAGGAGCCGGAAGACGGCGACGAAGGCAAGAAGAAGGGCAACCAGGGCGGCCAGGGCGGCCCGGCGAATCCCTTCGGGTTCCCCGGCATGGGTCTGCCGGGCGGGGCGGGCGCTCCCGGAGCGGACAACCCGTTCGCCGCGATGTTCGGTTCGATGAACCCGAACGACCTCGGTGCCGCCTTCCAGCAGCTCGGCCAGATGCTGAGCTACGAGGGCGGTCCCGTGAACTGGGACATGGCCAAGGACATCGCCCGCCAGACCGTCGCGCAGGGCACCGCGGACGGCGTGAAGGACACGAGCGTCGGCGTCGCGGAGAAGTCCGCCGTCGAGGAGGCCGTGCGCCTCGCCGACCACTGGCTGGACGGGGTGACCTCGCTGCCCTCGGGCGCCACCACGGCCGTGGCGTGGAGCCGCGCCGAGTGGGTCGAGGCGACCCTCCCGGTGTGGAAGGAGCTCGTGGACCCGGTCGCGGAGCGGGTCGGCGCGGCCATGGGCGGCGTGCTGCCCGAGGAGATGCAGGCCATGGCGGGCCCGCTGCTCGGCATGATGCGCTCCATGGGCGGCGCCATGTTCGGCCAGCAGATCGGCCAGGCCGTCGGCACCCTCGCGGGCGAGGTCGTCGGCTCCACGGACATCGGCCTGCCGCTGGGTCCGGCCGGGAAGGCCGCGCTGCTGCCGCTGAACATCGAGAGCTTCGGCAAGGACCTGGGCGTGCCCTCGGACGAGGTGCGGCTCTACCTGGCCCTGCGCGAGGCGGCCCACGCCCGGCTCTTCGCCCACGTGCCGTGGCTGCGCTCGCACCTGTTCGGCGCGGTCGAGGGCTACGCCCGCGGCATCAAGGTCGACACCTCGAAGCTGGAGGACGTCGTCGGCCAGCTGGACCCGTCCAACCCGGAGCAGCTGCAGGAAGCGCTCCAGGGCGGCATGTTCCAGCCGCAGGACACCCCCGAGCAGAAGGCCGCCCTGGCCCGCCTGGAGACGGCGCTCGCGCTGGTCGAGGGCTGGGTCGACGCGGTCGTGCACGAGGCCGCCAAGCCCCGGCTGACCTCGGCGGACGCGATGCGCGAGACCATGCGCCGGCGGCGCGCCTCGGGCGGCCCGGCGGAGCAGACCTTCGCGACGCTGATCGGCCTGGAGCTGCGCCCGCGCCGGCTGCGCGACGCCTCGCGGCTGTGGGCCTCGCTCACGGACGCGCGCGGGGTGGACGGCCGTGACGGCCTGTGGGAGCACCCGGACATGCTGCCGACGGCGTCCGACCTGGACGACCCGGACGGCTTCGTGCACCGCGAGCAGCTGGACTTCTCCGAGATCGACAAGATGCTCGGCGAGGCCGCCGAGAAGCGCGAACAGGACGGCGACGAGAAGAAGTGAGCCTGCACGAAGACGCGGTCCTCGTACTGAAGGCGTACGAGGACCAGACGGAGCTGCGCGATCTGTACCTGGAGCACCTGGCGACCCACCCGGACGGGGTCTACAAGCCCTGCGAGGCCGGGCACGTCACGGGCAGCGCGCTGGTGATCGACCCGGCGCGGGGCCGCGTACTGCTGACCCTGCACAAGAAGCTCGGCATGTGGCTGCAGATGGGCGGGCACTGCGAGGCCGGCGACCGGACCCTCGCCGAGGTGGCGCTGCGCGAGGCCGGTGAGGAGTCGGGCATCGCGTCGGGGCTGACGCTGCTCGAGGGCGGCCCGGTGCGCCTGGACCGGCATCCGATCCCGGCGCCGTGCAACTGGCACCTGGACGTGCAGTACGCGGCGCTGGCCCCGGCCGGCGCGGTGGCGGAGATCAGCGAGGAGTCCTTGGACCTGCGCTGGTTCCCGTACGAGGAGGTGGCGGCGGTGGCCGACACGTCCGTCGTACGGCTGCTGGAGGCGACCTTGGCGCGGCTCGGCGGCTGAGCGCGCCGACGCCGACGCTTCGACGCCGACGCTTCGACGCGGACGTGGCGAAGGGGCGGTCCCGGGTGGGGCCGCCCCTTCGCCGTGCCGGGAACCGTCAGTTCCAGGCGTTGTTCTGGTTCTGCGCGTGCGAGCCGTGCTGGCCCATGCCGAACTGCGCGGCGACGCCCTGGCCGAGCTGGGCGTTCTGCGGCGGCAGCACCTCGCTGGGCTGCACCAGCGCGAAGCCGGTGCCGAGGAAGCTCAGCTCCCAGCCCTCGCCGGTGTTGCCGCGGCGCCGCCACACCCCGCTGGAGTGCGTCTGGGCCTGCATCTGGACCCGGAGCGAGGTGGACCAGGCGACGATCGCGTCCGCGTCGACATTGACGTACTTGTCGGGCGTGACGTGCATCATCAGCGGCTGACCGGAGGTCATCAGCGCGACCTTGCCGCGGCCGGAGATGTTGAGCTGGTACTTGCCCGAGCCGGAGATCCCGTACTGGCTGTCCACCGCGATGACCTCGGTGTGCAGGGTGGAGTCCAGGGCCAGCACATAGTTGCTGTCGACCGTGAGGCCGTCCTGGTCCACGTCCACGACGTGCACGTACTGGGCCAGGTTGGCCAGGTAGACCGTGCCCTGCCCGGAGCAGCGCATGAGGTCCAGGCCCTCGCCGGTGCGCCGGCGGGCGCCCCGCTGGCCGGTGCTCTGGTACTCGCCGTCGAAGTCGATGAGTCCCTGGTAGGCGACCATCGCGCCCTTACGGGCGAGTACGTCGTCGGAGCCCGTCAGCGAGACCCGCAGCAGCTGCGGGTTCTGGATGGCGTACCGCTCCTGGGACTGCGCCTCGGCGTGGGCGAAAAGTGCGCTCTGCATGATGTGTCCGCTCCCCCTCAGCCCCGGGCCCGGAGCCGGTCGGTGCTGTCCTCGCTGGGCTGTACGACGACGATGCCCTGGCCTGAGAAGGCCATCTGGTAGGCCTCCCCGCTGCCCCGGCCGATCATCGACGAGGCCTTGAAGCTGCGCTTGCCCTTGACCTTGAGATTCGGCGACCAGGCGACGAGTGCGTCGGGGTCGACGTACGTCTCGTCCTCGCCGCGACCGCAGTCGACCACGATCGGGGTGCCGCGGGAGGTCAGGGCGACCCACCCGGTGCCCGCGACCTGCACGTTGAACAGGCCCTGGCCGGCGAACTTGGCGAGACCCTTGACCCGCTCGACGCCCCACTGGAGGTGGGCGTCGAAGGCCAGCAGGTTGGTGCCGTTGACCGAGAGCGAGTCGTTGTTGAGGTTGATGACGACCACGTCGGCGCCGTAGTCGGCCAGGTAGAGCAGGCCGTCACCGGTGCACTTCATCAGCGGGGCACCTTCGCCGGTGATCCACTGCGAGGCCATCTGACGGACGGCCGGCGGGTTGGGCTCGTACTGGACGAAGCCCTCGTAGGCGACCATCGAGCCGGTGCGGGCGAACAGGTCCTGGCCGCTCTGCATGGCGACCTTGAGCATGGCCCGGCCGTGGTTCTCCATGCGGGCCGTGACAGGGGTCGGGGCGAAGCCCGCGAGTTGCTGATTCATTGCGTTCATGTCGGGCTCCCTCAGACCTCGTACGGCTGGACGACGATGAAGTTGCCGGGAGCGCCACGGAACTGGAGGTTCACGGTCTCCCCGCTGTGGCCGGGGTAGGCGTTGCGCCGCAGCCGGACCTGACTGGAAATGATCACCTGCGAGGCGGAGGACCACGCGACGATGGCGTTGCTGTCCGCGAAGGTGGTCGGGGTGACGGGCAGGACCACCGGGACGCCGTGCGTCTTGACGATGACCGTGCCGGTGCCCTGGAACTGCATGGTGAACAGGGCGCCGCCGGGGATGCCGTGGCCCTCGATGCGGCGCACCTCGTGCTGGAGCGACTCGTCGAAGGCGAGGACGGCCTCGGCGGAGACGCAGATCCCGTCGCCCTGGAGCTCGATGGCGTGCAGGTGGGCGCCGTTCTCCGCGAGGAAGACCTGACCGCGGCCGGTGCAGCGCATGAGCTGCATCTCCTGGCCGGTGGCGTTGCCGACGATGCGGCCGGCGAAGCCCGCGCCCTTGTAGCTGAAGTCGACCTTGCCCTGGTACAGGACCATGCTGCCCTGGCGGGCGAGGACGGCCTGGCCGCCCATCGCGAGGTCGACGCGCATGAGCTGCTGGTTCTGCGGGGTCCAGCGGGTGCCCGTGGGGGCTTCCTTGTACGGCTGGAGCGCGGCGGCGAGGCCCGCACCGGCGGCGGGTACGCCCTGCGGGGCGTAGCCCGGCTGCTGGCCGGGGACCTGGCCGTGGCCCGGCTGCTGCCCGTAGGGGGCGGGGGCCGGGGCGGGCGGCGGGACCTGACCGGGGTACTGGCCCGGCACCTGTCCGGGGACCTGGCCGTACGAGGGCTGCGGCGGCCGCCCCGCTCGCCCCGCCGGCCCCCGCCCCGTACGGCCAACCGCCGCAGCCGCCGCAGC
>NZ_JBGBPT010000144.1:0-11707 GCF_041106355.1 Streptomyces sp. BF23-19
CTGCCAGACGCCGGCCGCCGCCAGCGCGGCCACCGCGGCGATCCCCGCGAGCAGGCCCGCGGACGGGCCCCCGCCGGAATCCGGCGCGGCGGACTGCGCCGGGGTCGGCGCGGCGGACTGCCCCGCGCCGTCCGCGACCTGGTCGCCGCACCCTTGCTTCGGGTAGCCGGAGATCGCGCACAGCAGCGCCGCGCTGTTGTAGCGCAGCGGCCTGGCGACCGAGGCCAGCGCCTCGGCCGTCGTGGCCCCGGAGGCCACCTGCGCGCAGGCCGTGCGCGGTGCGGCGTCGGGCGGGGTGTCGCCCGTCGGGGCGTCCTCGGGGACGCCGAAGTCGATGACGAGCGCCACCCGCTTGCTGCCCTCCGTCGGGGCGGTCGCCCCGCAGACGGCCTCGAAGTCGGCCGCCGCACGGGGCTGGGCCGCCTGCGCCGCCGCGTCCTTGCTCACCGAGAAGCGGAAGCCCTGGACGGAGCCGTCCGCGGGGCGTGCCAGCGACGGACCCTGGGTGGCGTACGACCAGCCGCCGCCGGCCGAGTCCCAGAACGACCAGTAGCGGTAGCCGGCCGCCAGCGCCGGGGTGGCGGCCGGCAGGGCCAAGGTGATCCCGAGAGCGAGGGCCACGGCGGGCAGGCGGCCGCGCATCAGGACCCGTTCTTCTTCCGGCGGCCGCTCAGCAGGATGCCGATGCCGATACCGGCCGCGGCGCCCGCGCCGACGATCCACCACACGTTCTGGCCGCCGGAGGACTTCTCCTTCTTGCCGTCCACCTCGGTCGCCTCGGTGTCCGCGCCCTGCGGGGCCGGGCCGGTCGCGTTCAGCGCGGCGACGAGGTCGGTGCCGCCGAAGGACTTCGGGTCGACGCCGGTCGCGTGCGTGGCGAGGACGAGGGTGCCCAGGGCGGCCGGGCTGCCCTTGGACCACTCGGCGGAGTTGGTCTCCAGCCACTTCAGCGCGCCCGCCGCCGACTCCTTGTGTCCGGCGGCGGCCAGGGCCAGTACCGCGTCGACGGTGTTGCCGGTGTCGGGGACGGGCTGGTCCGAGCCCGGGGTGACGGCCATGAGGTGGCCGTCCTTCTTGAGGGCCTCGGCCAGGTAGCCGGCCGCGCCCTGGGCTGCGGCCACCGGGTCGGCGGCGTTCGCGGCCGGGCAGGTCAGCGGGGCGGCGGGGGTGTTCTCGGCGGACGGGACGACGGCCGCGCCCTTGCCCAGGCCGGCCAGAGCCGCGGCGGCCGTGGCGTCGGCGTTGGCGACGAGCTTGCCGTCGGCCGGCTGGTACGCGAAGGCGCCCCGGTCGGCGGCCGGCTCGGCGGCGCAACCCAGCTGGAACGGCAGCAGGCCCTCGTAGGCCGACTTGCCCGCCTTCGACCTGACCTCGGCCGGGTTCTCGCCCGCCACGGACAGGGCGCTGATCACCACGGCGGTGGAGTTGGCGTCGCTGGGGGAGCCGGGCACGTAGCTCCAGCCGCCGTCCTCGTTCTGGACGGACTTCAGCCAGTCCACGCTCTTGCGCACGGCCGCGTCGTGGCCGCCGAGCGCCTTGAGCGCCTGCACGGCCGCCGAGGTGGCGTTCGTGTCGTACATCGTGTTCGCGTCGCAGTCCACGGCGACGTTCGCGCGGAAGGAGGTGAAGCCGCCGGTCGCGCACTGCTGGCCGACCAGCCAGGACACGGCCTCCCGGGCGGGCTCGACGCCGACCGTGTGCTGGCCGAGCAGCGCGAAGGACTGCCGCCACACGCCGTCGTAGCTGGGGTCGGTCTTGCCGTACAGACCGGAGGGGATGACCGGGGGCGCGGAGGGGGAAGCGGGCGGCGCGGTGTCGGCGAGGGCTGCGGGGGCGGCGCCCACGCAGAGCACGGCGGAGGCGGCGAGCGCGGCTGCGCTGCGGCGGACGTTCATCAGGGGGCGGGTGCCTCTCGTACGGGGGAACCGGCAGCAGGCACGCACAGGCACCGGGCTCCGGCTCCGTTTACCTCGACGGTGCCGGCCGCCGGGGGCTCCGGCGGCACGAGCCGCGCACCTCGGGTACGGGGCATTCCGGCTCCCCGCCCGGACGGTGCCGGGTGTGGGTCACGGTTGCGGGTCAGCGCCGGAATTGCACCGGCTTCCCCCCGTACAGAGGTGTGGACGACAGGTTCACTCTACCGGCCCGTAACCGGCGGGCTCGGGGGCGCAGGGGCCGAGCGCCCCTTACCGGGCTCGGTCACAGGGCCCGGTAGGTGACCGGGTCCGTGCCCGGCACCGCCTCGGCGCGGCCCTGCTTGACCAGTCGCCGCACATGGGCCTCCGCTTCGGAGACGGCGATGTTGCGGGAGCCGTACGGGATCTGCTCCCAGGGCCGGTTCCACTCCATCCGCTCGGCCAGCCCCCACGGGGTCAGCGGCTCGGCCAGCAGCGTCCAGAGGCCGGTGAGCCGCTCCTCGTGGTGGTCGAGGAGCTCCCGTACGCGGGCGGGAGCGTCGGTGAAGGCGTGCTGGTGGGCCGGGAGCACCTCGGCGGGTCCGAGGCGGCCGATGCGTTCGAGGGAGTCGAGGTAGTCGCCGAGGGGGTCGGTGACGCGGGTGTCCTCCGGAGCCCCGTACAGGCCGATGTGGGGGGAGATCCCGGGCAGCAGGTGGTCACCGGAGAAGAGGCGGCCGTTGCCGGGGAGCTGCGCCGGGTGCTGCTCCTCCAGGTGCAGGCAGACGTGGCCGGGGGTGTGGCCGGGGGTCCAGATGGCGCGCAGCCGGCGGCCGGCGAGGGGGAGCAGCTCGGCGGGGACGATCTCCCGGTCGGGGACGGCGGCGCGCAGGCCGGGCAGGGTCCGCATGCGGCCGCTCGCGCGGGCGGCGCGGAGCGGGGCGATGTGCTCCTCGGGGGCTCCGGCGGCGGCGAGCTTGGCGCTCATGTAGTCGAACCAGATGCCGGGTTCGGAGGAGCGGGTGCGTACGACGACCTCGGTGTCGGCGGCGTGCATGGCGATCCAGGCGCCGGAGGCCTCGCGGACCTGGCCGGAGAGGCCGTGGTGGTCGGGGTGGTGGTGGGTGATGACCACGCCGTGGAGGTCGGTGACGGCGGTGCCGAGTGCGGCGAGGCCGGCGACGAGGGTGTCCCAGGAGGCGGGGTCGTCCCAGCCGGTGTCGATGAGGACCGGGCCGCGGTCGGTGTCGAGGACGTGGACGAGGGTGTGTCCGAGGGGGTTGTCGGGGATGGGGACCTTGATGGCCCACACGCCGCCGCCGTGATCGGTGACGTGTGGTGTGTCCCCGGTGGACTGTGACGTGCCGGCCTGCGTGGCCTGTGACGTGCCGGCCTGCGTGGCTTCTGCCGTGCCGGCCTGTGCGGCCTGTGACGTGCCGTCCTCCGTCATGCGCCCTCGCCCTCCCCCTGTTGCCGCCCTCGGATGAGAACGTGTTCCAGTAGTAGCCCAAGTCGACCACTTTCCGGGCCCGCTGACTAGTCGTTCGATCTTCTCCGGGGCGGTGACGGAGGTTCCGTCCTGGCCGTGGACTCCTCTAACTAGAACTGGTATCAGTTCTGCAACGCCAAGCCGCAGGAGGCCTCAGCCATGACCGAGCTCGTGGAACACGGAAAGCTGTTCATCGGCGGGGAGTGGACGGATCCGCTGGGCACCGACACGATCCGGATCGTCTCCCCCCACACCGAGCAGGTCATCGGATCCGTCCCGCACGCCTCGAAGGCGGACGTCGACCGCGCCGTCGCCGTCGCGCGCAAGGCGTTCGACGAGGGGCCCTGGCCGCGGATGACCCTGGACGAGCGGATAGCAGTCGTCTCCCGGATCAAGGACGCCATCGCCGTCCGGCACGAGGAGATCGCCCGCTCGATCAGCTCCCAGAACGGCTCCCCGTACTCCTGGAGCGTCCTCGCCCAGGCGCTCGGCCCGATGATGGTCTACGACGCCGCGATCACGGTCGCCCGCGCCTACCCGTACGAGGAGCACCGCCAGGGCGTGCTCGGCCCGATCCTGGTGCGCCGGGAGCCGGTGGGCGTGGTCGCCGCCGTCATCCCGTGGAACGTCCCGCAGTTCGTGGCGGCGGCCAAGCTCGCCCCCGCCCTCCTGACCGGATCGACCGTCATCCTCAAGCCCTCGCCCGAGGCGCCGCTCGACTCCTACATCCTCGCCGACATCGCGCGCGAGGCCGGACTCCCCGAGGGCGTGCTGTCGATCCTGCCCGCGGACCGCGAGGTCAGCGAGTACCTCGTCGGGCACCCCGGCATCGACAAGGTCTCCTTCACCGGCTCGGTCGCGGCCGGCAAGCGCGTGATGGAGGTCGCCGCGCGCAACCTCACCCGCGTCACCCTCGAACTCGGCGGCAAGTCCGCGGCCGTGGTCCTCCCGGACGCCGACGTGGCGACCGCCGTCGCCGGGATCGTGCCGGCGGCCTGGATGAACAACGGCCAGGCGTGCGTGGCCCAGACCCGCATCCTCGCCCCCCGCAGCCGGTACGAGGAGGTGGCCGAGGCCCTCGCGGAGGCGGCCGGCGCCCTCGTCGTCGGCGACCCCCTCGACCCGGCGACCCAGCTCGGCCCGCTCGTGGCCGAGCGGCAGCGGCAGCGCTCGCTGGACTACATCCGGATCGGGCAGGAGGAGGGCGCGAAGGTCCTGGCGGGCGGCGGCCGCCCGGCGGGCCTGGAGCAGGGCTGGTACGTGGAGCCCACCCTCTTCGGCGACGTCGACAACTCCATGCGGATCGCCCGCGAGGAGATCTTCGGCCCGGTCGTCTGCCTGATCCCCTACGGCGACGAGGCCGAAGCGGTACGCGTCGCCAACGACTCGGACTTCGGCCTCAGCGGCAGCGTCTGGACCGCGGACGTCGAGCGCGGCATCGACTTCGCCCGCCGGATCCGCACCGGCACCTTCAACGTGAACACCTTCAGCCTGGACATGCTGGGACCCTTCGGCGGCTACAAGAACAGCGGCCTGGGACGGGAGTTCGGCCCGGAGGGCCTGAGCGAGTACCTGGAGCACAAGATGATCCACCTCCCGGCCACGTATGCATCCGGCGCCGGCGAGGCGGGTGCCTGATGGGTGACCGCTGGCAGGTCGAGGTGGACCGAGGGGTCTGCATCGGCTCGGGCATGTGCGTGAACCACGCCCCGGACGGCTTCGTCCTGGACTCGGCACGCCAGTCCCACCCCCGCACACCCCAGTCGGACGCGAACGAACCCACCCTCACTGCGGCGGAGGGTTGCCCCGTGGAGGCCATCCTCATCACCCTCGCGGCGACGGGCGAACCGGTCTTCCCGCCGGAGGAGTAGGGGAGAGGCTGCTCCCGGGGCCCCACGGACGGGGCCCCGGTCGGCCCTTGGACGTTCCACCGTCGGTGTTGCATACTCCGCTGCGCTCACGTCTCGAACAGACGGGCGAACGAGCGGACGAGTTCAACGACAGGAACCTCAGTGGCCCTTCCCCCGGCGGCCGTTTCGCCAGTGGTCGATTCAGATGTGTCCGTCCCCATCTTCCTCGGCGCGGTCGCGTTCGTGGCGGTGTGCTTCCTCCTCACCACGCTGATACCCCTGCGGCGTCTGAACGGACGCGCGGCCGGCCCCGATCCCCAACTCCGGAGCACGCTCGAAGCCGTCGGCTCCGGAGCGTGGCAGCCCGCGGCCGATCTCCTCGCGGCCGCCGGTACCGACTGGGAGCGCCGTACAGGCCGTGCGAGGGCCCTGGCGTACTCGGCCGTCCACGACGGTGACGCCTGGCTGACGGCGTGGCAGGCGGCCGCCCCGAACGACCCCGATGCGGTCATGGTCGCCGCGGGTGCGCGCGTCCAGCAGGCGTGGAAGCTGCGCGGGGCGCAGCGGGCGGTCGCCACCTCGCAGGAGCAGTTCGACGCCTTCCACCGCGAGCTCCACGCGGCGCGCGAGGCGCTGGCGCACGCGGCACGGGTCTGCCCGGACGATCCCACGCCGCTGGTCGAGATGGTCTGGGTGGCGCTCGGCCTGGGCTACTCCAAGGACGAGATGCGTGACTTGTGGGTCGAGCTGGAGGCGAGGGCGCCGCATCACTTCGCCGCCCACTACGCCGCGGTGCAGTACTACAGCCGCAAATGGCGCGGTTCCCGGGTCGAGGCCGAGGAGTTCGCGGCGCGGGCGGTGTACGAGGCCCCGCGCGGGCACCTGATGGCCCTGCTGCCGCTCCTCGTGTGGTTCGAGCACGAGGAGGAAGGCGACAGCGCGGGGCGCTACGGGATGCCGGACGCGATCGCGATGGTGGACGCGGCACTGGAGGACGTCGCCGCCGCGGAGGGCCACCCCGAGCTGCCCCAGGCGCGGCACCTGCTCGCCTACTTCCTCGTCCGCCAGCACCGCCACCGCGCGGCGCTGGAACAGTTCCGCCAGGTCGACGGCTACACGGGCGCCGTCCCGTGGAGATACCGCCCGTGGGGCAAGCTCTCCTACCGACTGCACCGTGCCCGGGCCGTATGGGGAGCCCTGCTCACGCGGCGGTGAGGGTGGGGCGGGGCGGCGGCTTCAGGCCTTTTCCGGGGACGTCAGGTCGATCAGGCGACACACCGTTTCGATGTCGATCTTGACCTGGGCGATCGAGGCGCGGCCGGAAAGCCACGTGATCAGCGCCGAGTGCCAGGTGTGCTCGATGACCCGGACCGCTGAGAGCTGCTCCGCCGTCGGGGGGTGCTCCAGGCCCATCGCGTCCAGGATGATCGCCGTGGTCAGCCGGGACACCGTGTCCACCTCGGGGCTCACGCTCCGGTCCGCGAACGTCAGTGCCCGCACCATCGCGTCGGCCAGCTGCGGCTCCCGCTGCAGGGCGCGGAAGGCCCGCATCAGGGTCTCCGCGACCCGTGCCGCCGGGTCGTCCCCGGCCGGCGGGCGTTTGCGCAGCGTGGTGTGCATGTGCTGGAGCTGGTCCTGCATGGTGGCGACCAGCAGGTGCACCTTGGAGGGGAAGTAGCGGTAGAGCGTGCCCAGGGCCACGCCCGCCGCCTCCGCGACCTCGCGCATCTGTACGGCGTCGAAACCGCCCCGGCTGGCCAGCTGGGCGCTGGCGTGCAGGATCCGGCGGCGGCGTGCCTCCTGGCGTTCCGTCAGGGGAGGCGACGCCGGTGTGGTGACGGCCTTCACTTCCGCTGTCATGTGTCCCGTTCCGTGTCGTTGCGCGGGCTGAATCCGGGCTGGTCCGCGGCCAGCATCGCAGGCGCCGGAGCCGTGGCGCGAATCACCTGCTCCGCCTCTTACGGTGTGGTTTCCGGCCGGTAGATTCAATGGTCTTCGACGGATCAAGTCTGAAACTTGTTCTACATTATCCGAGCGGTTACGCTCCGGCGAAAGTTGCAGTGAGAAGGGGGCCGAGAGTGACCGCAGAGGCCATGGTGACGAGCCCTTTCGCGGGCCCCGCCGCCGACGGCGACCGCCCGCTGCGCATCGCACTCCTCACCTATAAGGGGAACCCGTTCTGCGGCGGCCAGGGCGTCTACGTCCGCCACCTCTCGCGTGAACTCGTCCAACTGGGTCACTCCGTCGAAGTCATCGGCGCGCAGCCCTACCCGGTCCTCGACACGGGCGCCTCGCTCACCGAGCTCCCGAGCCTGGACCTGTACCGCAGCCCGGACCCCTTCCGTACGCCGAAGCGCGACGAGTACCGGGACTGGATCGACGCCGTCGAGGTCGCCACCATGTGGACCGGCGGCTTCCCCGAGCCCCTGACCTTCTCGCTGCGCGCCCGCCGCCATCTGGCCGCGCGCGCCGGTGACTTCGACGTCATCCACGACAACCAGACCCTCGGCTACGGCCTCCTCGCCGACCTCGGCGCCCCGCTGGTCACGACGATCCACCACCCCATCACCGTCGACCGGCGGCTCGACCTCGACGCCGCGCAGGGCCGGATGAAGCGAGCCTCCGTGCGCCGCTGGTACGGCTTCACCCGCATGCAGGGTCGGGTGGCCCGCCGGCTGCCGTCCGTGCTCACCGTCTCCGGGTCCTCCAAGCAGGAGATCGCCCAGCACCTGGGCGTCCGGGACGAGCGCATCCACGTCGTGCACATCGGCGCCGACACCGACCTCTGGTCGCCGGACCCGTCCGTGGCCGAGGTACCGGGCCGCATCGTCACCACCTCCAGCGCCGACGTGCCGCTCAAGGGGCTCGTGTACCTCGTCGAGGCGCTCGCGAAGCTGCGTACCGAGCAGCCCGAGGCGCACCTCGTGGTCGTCGGCAAGCGCGCCGAGCAGGGCCCGGTCGCCCGCGCCATCGAGACGTACGGCCTCCAGGACGCCGTCCGCTTCGTCAAGGGCATCACCGACGCCGAGCTCGTCGACCTCTACCGCAGTGCCCAGATCGCCTGCGTGCCCTCCCTCTACGAAGGCTTCTCGCTCCCGGCGGCCGAGGCCATGGCCACCGGCACCCCGCTCGTCGCCACCACCGGCGGTGCGATCCCCGAGGTCGCCGGACCCGACGGCGAGACCTGCCTCGCGGTGCCCCCGGGCGACGCGGGCGCGCTGGCCGCCGCGCTGGGCCGGGTACTGGGCGACCCCCAGCTGCGGGCCCGCCTCGGCGCCGCCGGGCGCGAACGGGTCCTGACCCGATTCACGTGGGCCGCGGCCGCCAAGGGCAGCGTCGCGCACTACCGCGCCGCCATCGAGCAGGCCGCCGCCGGCCGTACCCGCCGGGCGCGCTGACCTTCCGCCACCCCCGCTTCCTCCCCATCCCCCGAACACCCCCGCGACCGCGAAGGCAGGACCCCGTGCTGACCGTCGATTTCTCCCGGTTCCCGCTCGCCGCAGGCGACCGCGTACTCGACCTGGGCTGCGGCGCAGGCCGGCACGCCTTCGAGTGCTACCGGAGAGGCGCCCAGGTGGTCGCCGTCGACCGCAACGGCGAGGAGATCCGCGAGGTCGCCAAGTGGTTCGCAGCGATGAAGGAGGCCGGTGAGGCCCCCGCCGGGGCCACCGCCACGGCCATGGAGGGCGACGCGCTGGCGCTGCCCTTCCCCGACGACTCCTTCGACGTCGTCATCATCTCCGAGGTGATGGAGCACATCCACGACGACAAGGGCGTGCTCGCCGAGATGGTGCGCGTGCTCAAGCCCGGCGGGCGCATCGCCATCACCGTGCCGCGCTACGGCCCCGAGAAGATCTGCTGGGCGCTCTCCGACGCCTACCACGAGGTCGAGGGCGGCCACATCCGCATCTACAAGGCGGACGAACTGCTCGGCAAGATGAAGGCCGCGGGCCTCAAGCCGTACGGCACGCACCACGCGCACGGGCTGCACTCCCCGTACTGGTGGCTCAAGTGCGCCTTCGGCGTCGACAACGACAAGGCGCTGCCCGTCAAGGCGTACCACAAGCTCCTGGTGTGGGACATCATGAAGAAGCCGATGGCGACGCGGCTCGCGGAGCAGGCCCTGAACCCGCTCATCGGCAAGAGCTTCGTGGCCTACGCGACCAAGCCCCACCTCCCCGTCAGCGCGGCCCAGTGAGCTCCCCGGGGCGCACCGAACACCTGGTCCTGGACGGCGTACTGACGGCCGAGGAGGCCGCCCGTACCGTGGCGGGGATCCTCGCCGCGCAGCGCGCCGACGGCGCCATACCGTGGTTCCGCGGGCACCACCTCGACCCGTGGGACCACACCGAGGCCGCGATGGCGCTCGACGCGGCCGGTGAGCACGAGGCCGCGGAGCGGGCGTACACGTGGCTGGCCCGGCACCAGAACCAGGACGGTTCCTGGTACGCGGCCTACGCCGACCGACCCGACGGTGTGGACACCGCGGAGCCGCAGGACCCGAGCCGCGAGAGCAACTTCACCGCGTACATAGCCGTCGGCGTGTGGCACCACTACCTGTCCACCGGCGACGACGCCTTCCTCGACCGCATGTGGCCGGCCGTGTACGCGGCCGTGGAATGCGTCCTCACGCTCCAGCAGCCCGGCGGCGAGATCGGCTGGAAGCGGGAGGCGGACGGCACGGCCGTCACCGACGCGCTCCTCACCGGCTCCTCCTCCATCCACCAGGCGCTGCGCTGCGCGCTGGCCATCGCCGAGCACCGTGAGGAGCCGCAGCCCGACTGGGAGCTCGCGGCGGGCGCGCTGCGGCACGCCATCCGGCGTCACCCGGAGCGCTTCCTCGACAAGAACCACTACTCGATGGACTGGTACTACCCGGTCCTCGGCGGGGCCTTGACCGGCTCGGAGGCCAGGGCGCGCATCGAGGAGCGCTGGGACGAGTTCGTGGTCCCGGACCTGGGCGTGCGCTGCGTGCTGCCCAATCCGTGGGTGACGGGCGGCGAGTCCTGCGAGCTGGCGCTCGCGCTGTGGGCGACGGGGGAGTCGGACCGGGCGCTGGACATCCTGCGCTCGATCACCCACCTGCGCGCGGACAACGGCATGTACTGGACGGGGTACGTGTTCCAGGACGAGGCCGTCTGGCCGGTGGAGCAGACCACCTGGACGGCCGGGTCCCTGTTGCTCGCCGTCGCGGCGCTCGGCGGGGACGAGGCCACGACCGAGGTGTTCGGCGGGGCCTCGCTCCCGGCCGGGCTGGAGCCCGACTGCTGCGGGTGAGCCGGGCTCCGGTTCAGCGGCGGTAGAGCCAGCCGGCGACGGCGTGGCCGACGAGCAGGTAGGCCACGGCGGCGATGCCGTAGCCGATGACGACCTGGACCCATTCGCGGCTGAAGGTGAACAGGTCGTAGGACCAGGCCGCGAGCCAGGAGGCGACGTCGTGGACGAGGTCGACCAGGGCGTTGCCCTGGTTGGCCTCCAGCAGGTACAGCAGGATCCAGAGCCCGATGACGAAGGCGAGCACGTCCGCCACCAGTGCGACGGCGCGGCCTGCCTGACTGCTTCCCCGGGTGCGTACTCGTGTGTGAGTGCTCATACGGCGCGTGTTGCCGCCCTGACGTGTCGTAAACCCGAACGGGTTCCACCGGTGGCGGGGCGGGGGGACCGGGGTGAGGCTGCGGAGGACGCCTCAGTCCCCGGAGGAAACCGTGTCCGTACCCACGACCGTCCGATTCCGCCGCGCCGTCACCGCCGTGGTGCTGTCCACCGCGCTGATGGTCGGCGCCACCGCATGCGGCAGTGGCGGCAACGGCCCGCGCGAGGAGCTGTCCGCCGCGTCGATGGGGGAGCTGGCCGCCCTCGCGGCGGCGGAGCCCGTCGCCGCCGAGGCCGACGAACTGGCCGCCGCGACGCCGTCGCCGAGTACGTCCGCGGAGAAGCAGAAGTTCGCCAAGACGCGGTTCGTCGCCAACGCGGGCCTCGCGGCCGGGGCGACGTACCAGTGGATCGTCAAGCCGTACCGGGCGGGCAAGTTCAAGAAGGGCGCCAAGGGTCGTACGTTCGCGCTGATCAAGGCGGGCCTCGCGGGTGCGTTCGCGTACAACCGGCTCAAGGCGGCGGCCGAGAACGCCAAGGGTGACCCGCTGCTGGCGAAGGCGGTGGCCCCGCTGACGGCGGGCATCGCGTCGCTGAAGGGGCTCGGCAGCAAGCTGCGCAAGGGGCAGGCGGGTGACGGTGACATCGATGCGTTCGACAGTGTCATCAACAGCGTGAAGGAAGCCGGTCAGAGTGCGGGTGCGACGGTGACGGACAAGGTCCCGAGCGTGTCCCAGCTGGGCGGCTGACCCCGTCCCGGGCTGATCCCGTCCCGGGCTGATCCCGTCCCGGGCTGATCCCGTCCCGGGCGGTGCGGGTCCCGTCCCGGGTGGTGCGGGTTCGTTGTCCGGGTGCGGCTCGGTGGTCGCGCCTCAAGCGCC
>NZ_JBGBPT010000145.1:0-11694 GCF_041106355.1 Streptomyces sp. BF23-19
GACACCGGTCCGTCGCCGGTCGACCGGAGGAAGACAGGCAGCAAACACCACCTGATCTGCGACGGACGCGGCACCCCACTCAAAGTCATCACCACCGCGGCCAACGTCAACGACGTCACCCAGACCCTCGCCCTGGTCGACGGCATCCCACCCGTCGCCGGCCGCCCCGGACGGCCCCGCAAGCGCCCTGAGGCCCTGCTCGGCGACAAGGGCTACGACTCCAATCCCAACCGGGAAGAGCTGCGTAAACGACGGATCCTGCCCGTCATCTCCCGCAAGGGAACCCCGAACATCAAGGGCATGGGCAAGCTCCGCTACGTCGTCGAGCAGACCTTCGCCCTGCTCCACCACTTCAAACGACTCGCCGTCCGATGGGAACGCCGCACCGAACTCCACGACGCCTTCGTCTCCCTCGCCTGCAGCCTCATCTGCTGGCGACGCCTCAACAAGCCCGATTCATGATCGTGTTACGAGCTCTAAGGTCAGCGGCACGCAGGTCGTCATGGGTGAAGTTGTCCAGGAGTGTGAGCACCTCTTCGGCATCGAATACACGGAACTCTCGGTGCAGGGCCGAACCGATAGCCCGGCAAACCTCATCGGTACGGATCTGGATGAAGGCTGTGCGGCCAAGGCGGAGGCCAAGGTCGTGGTCGTGGATGCGGTCGAGGGCGCGGGTGCGGCAGAGGGCGTCGGTGAGGGCGCGGACAGAAGTTACTAAGACCTGCTAAGAAAAGAGAGGAGTGAAAGTGGAAAAGCAGTCCAGTTACGGCTAGAGCGTGAGGTACTGGATCGGGAATATCTCAAGGTCGTGCAGAGGATGCACCTGGCGGAAATGCTGAAACTCCTGCCGGCCAGGCAGCGGGATACCGTCACGATGCCTCCCTCAGGCGCCGACGACCTGCCGCTCATTGCAACTGACGCCGATCCTCATCACTCCACGCCCGGGTGTCGCGGGGCTCGACGTACGGCTCCTCGTCCTCGGGCTGCCCGCCGGCGATGGCGCGCTGGCGGACCATCTCGGCGTCGAACTCCAGGCCTAGGAGGACAGCGAGGTTGGTGATCCACAACAACACCAGGAAGATGATCACGCCCGCGAGGGTGCCGTACGTCTTGTTGTACGAGCCGAAGTTCGCGACGTAGAGCGCGAAGCCGGCCGAGGCGATCATCCAGATCAGCAACGCCAGGAAGCTGCCCGGGGTCACCCACCGGAAACGCGGCCCTTGGCGTTCGGCGCGGCCCAGTACAGCAGCGCCGTTCGGCGCGGCCCAGTACAGCAGCGCGATCATGATGGTGACCAGGACCAGCCGGACGGGCCACTTCGCGATCGACCACACCGTCATTGCGGTGTCGCCCACTCCCAGCGCCGATCCCGCCTGCCGCGCCAGAGCGCCGATGAACACGGGTGTCCTTCTCCGCGGCGACGCACAGGGCGTGCTCCTGGCCCTCGGTGCGGTCGAGGCGGAGCTGAACACCGACACGCGAGGTCCACACGGTCCACCTGGCCGTGCCCGGCGTCGCAACCCGGTGAACCCTTCCGGCCACAGCACTAGGCTGCACGCCATGTCTGCGAACATCTCTTTCACCTTCCGCGTCACGGCCATCGAGGACGAGGGTCGGGCGCGGGCGGTCGTCGAGGAACTCCGCGAGCTGATGCGGGACGAGAGCATCGGCGGCCAGGTGAGCATCGGCATCGTGCTGGAGCGGGGCGGGCACGTCGTCACCGGCGGGACCGACTTCCCGGTCTCCGTAAGCCGCTCGCACCTGTGGTGCCCGGAGTTCGAGAAGTCCCTCGCCTGGTACGCGAGGGAGGCCGCGCCTTCGGCGACGTGCACGGTCGAGTGGAGCTACCCGGACGAGGAGCACTGACGCGGGGCCGGGCCACTGGTCCGGCCGGGAGGCCCGGGCCACTCCAGTCTTCGGGGAAAGCCCACGGCGTCTCCAGGTGTTCGAGCTCGATGCCCGGGGCCGCTCGGCCAGGCCGGCGCGACGTGGACTTCGCGGACGGTGTCGATCAGGTGGGGGGAGCGACCTTCCCGCCGGGCCTGGACCAGCTGAGCGGACAGGGCGCCGGTACCCTCGGCGGGGCGTGCGGCAGGACGCATTCGGAGACGAGGCCGTTCATCACCTGCCGCAGGGCATTCCTTCGAACACAGCAACCGTCACTCAACCCTCGGCAATAGCCCCTCGGCAGGATGAGTTCCGTACGAGAGACGCGACGGTACCGACGTATGTCATGGCGCTCGCTCCCGGACTTGATCTAGACCTCGCTCTCGATCGTAACGTCAGGGGCATGACCACGAACGATCAGCAGCCACTCGGCTCGCCCTTCTCCGCCGGCGGCTATTCCGGACTCGGCTTGGAAACCACCCGGAAGCCACCTACGCCTAGGACGTCGTTGCCGGTCGCGACCTCTCCGTACGACCGCCGTGGTGACTTACATCTGGGGCGCCATGTTCCGGGCATCCGTCGAAGTGGGCGATGTCGGTGAACTCGGACCGGAGCCGGTCAGCTCGGGGCGCCGGGGAGCACCGTGACCTCGGCGGCGTAAGCGCGGTAGCCGACGCTCGAGCGCGTGGTTGGCTACTGGGCGCTCCCCTCTCGGGAGGCGAAGGTTCCAGCGCTGCCATCGAACACGGTCCAGTCCCGTGTGCGCGGCGGCGTTTCGGCCGGAGTGCAGGCCTCGGCGGCAAGGCGTGCACCAAGCGGATCCATTGGGGCGCGCGTTTGTCCGCCACAGGGCCAGAGAGCGGACCGGAATCGGAATGCACGGCTTAGCATTCTGGGCGGTCCGGTGCATTAGAACCCGGCCCCGGAAATGCGTCACCACTCTCCGCTTTCAGAATTCTGCATATCAGGCATAGGTCCATCTATCCACCCACCGGGGCGCTCTAAACGGATTGCCCGATTCAAGCTCAGATGTCGCTGCCTGATGCCGTCGTCACAGGACCGCCAGGGAGGAGTGCCCGGGCAGCGTCTGCCCGACAAGCTGGCGGTCCGGATGTCGCGATCGATCCAGCGGGTGCGTCGTGACAGGTGAATCGCCCCGCCCAGGCTGCGGGCGGGGCGATGACAGGGTTTCGGAACAGTGCCGAGGTTGGTCAGGCAAGCGTCATGACGCGCTCACGCAATGATGGAGAACCTCTGATTGATCGAGTTCTTGTTGCAGTTGTCGAGCCCAATCCACGTCGGTTCGGCAGACGTACTGCTTTCGAACACACTCAAGCAGAGCCCGGAGAGATCGTGACGTATCATCATCGATTTCATGCCGGTACCTCCGGTGTCGGCGGGGTCTGTGGAGAACGTCTGATCCACCGACCCGGAGCACCGAACCACCTGGTCCGCGAGCGCTACACGTGCCACGAACGCCGTGAGCGAGTCCGACCGCTTCTACAGGTTCTGCCCCGCCTGGCCGATCAACGCACGATGCCCCGCCCAGAGGGCGGGGCATCGTGCACGTCAGCGTGCCCGGGGTGATGCTTGTCAGTCCTCAGCCGGGCTCGGGTGCAGCGCCTTCGTCACAACGTCCTTCTCCAGCTTGATAAGCGGTTTTATGACGGCGGGGTGCCGCGACGGAAGGTGGCGGGGACGTCGTCGGCCGCGGCGGCGGAAGCACGGCCGAGGGTGGGCACCAGCGTGTGCGTGAGGTGATCGATGTGCTGGTCCAGGTACGCCCACCCGCGGGCTTCGTCCGGATGCCACATCGAGACCCCCCAGGTTTTCTCGAGTCCCTCCCGGACCCATTGCACGTAACCCCGGACCGGGTCCCTGCGTTCGGACACCTTGTCGAAGCGTCGTGCCTGCGCCTCGTTCCCGCGCTGCCTGGCCACCGCGGCGAGAAGCTCCGTGACGGCGTAGAAGGAGAGGCAGGCCTCGGTCGCGCGGTTCACGTTATCCACCAGCGTCCGGACGTCCTTACGGGCCTGCTCCTGCCTGCGCCTTCTTCCGGGGATCCGTGAGGGACGTGACGTCAGCCGGGTCTTCTTCAGCGCCGCGAAGTCGGGTATGCGCGGGTCGTCGCCCTCCCTGACGATCAACGTGTTCATCGTCAGGGTGAACGCGGCGCAGTCGGCTTCGACCTCACAGCGGGTCTCCTCAGAAAGCTCCGCCAGGAAGCTCCCTGGGGGCAGGTCGGGACGGATCGCCTCGGCGCTGAAATGGTCCTGGGTAACGTGTGAGAACTCGTGGGCCAGGAGAAACGTCTGGCACGCGGTGTGCGTGGCCTTGGCCTCGGCGAGCGCGGCCGCGCCTTCCGGGCTCCCGTCGTCAACCGTCGGAAGGATCGAGATCGGGGTCCGCAGCCGGGCATCGCGCGATTCCCACACGCCGAGGTAGGACGCTACTGCCCGGTCCAGGTCCCGCAACGCGTCCCGGGCGGGCGCGTACCGCCTCATGAACTCTTCCAGGGACCGGAGATCAGTGGGTGTCTCCTCGCCAGCCCGGTAGGCGTGATAGAGGGTGGGAAGTGCCCAGGAGACCGTGGCCATGAGGTCACTGGCGAACGCCGACAGCGCGATGACGTAACCCGGCCCACTGCCTTGCGTTGGGTGCTCGAACACCTGGCACTCCAGGGCTGGGGACGCCAGAATGAACGCCTCCACCTGCCCGGCCATCCTCTGTGCCCCGTCGAATCCGTGCAGCGTGCCGTCGGCTCCCGGTGTCACGGCGTAGGCGAGGAGAAGCCCGTCCAGGGCGTGCCGGATGCGCGCGTTGAAGTCGGCGTACCGCGACCAGTCCCGCAGCCACTCACTGTCCGGGTTCGCGGCTCGGATGAACGTCATGTCCGCGAAGACACGGGCCAGTTTGATCGCCTCGGCCGCGAGCCCGACGTCCTGGTGTTCGGCGAAGAGCCAACTGCGGTTGTACAGGGCCTCAGGCACTGGGACCACTCGGGGACGCCTGCTGGTCCTGGGCCCGGCCACCGATGGCCCCGGCGATCGCCTGCCCTATCCCCTCGGCCTCGCGCACCTCGATCTGCCCGTCCGGGGTCCGGATGATCACCAGGCCGCGCGGCACGGATCCGTCCGCTTTGACGACAAGGCCGTCCGATCCCAGCGCGTCGACGAGGATCCCGCGCTTGAACTGGCGGCGCAGGCTCACGATGAGGTGGGTGAGCGCCGTCAGCGTAGCCGACCCTGCGATCAGGACGTCGCCCAGCGGGACACTGCCGTGGGCACGCAACGTCCTGTGCGTCACTTCCGCGTCGGCGAGGAGGCGTTCGGCCTGCCCCGTCTCGTCCAGCGCCGGATCCGTGAACAGGTGGAACGACATCTCGCCCTCTGCCACCACCAAGGCCCCCCGCCTTCGCCCGCCATGGGTGGCTACTACGTACCCGCGAGCACCGGGGGGAAACTCACGATCGGGCGCCCTGGCGGGGCAGCGGGGCGGCAGCCGCACCCCGGCCCTGCTCGACCGTGCCGACGGCGTCGGCGAACCAGAGCTGCGGCAGCGAACCGTACGCGGCCTCCTGGGCGGCGACCCAGGCGATCGGGCCGTGGCCGTTGTTCGCGACGTGGCGGATGGGCTGCCCGGCGGACTCCTGGCAGAGGACGTCATACTCGGGGGTGCCGCGCAGGTCGTGCAACGACGTCTCCCAGCTGGCGCGCAAGGCGGCTGAGGGCGACGGCTGGGTGCTCAGCTTCGGCTTCCAGCAGCCGGTGATGACCTGCCCGGGATGCGCGGACGGCCGCGGCCCGGTCCGGGAACGCGGCACCTGCCGACGGTGCATAGGCCGCACCGATGAGGCGTCCCGGTGCACGTATTGCCTGCACGCCGAACCCGGGCGAGGACGGCTGACGGCGGAACGCCCCCGCTCGGGAAGTTTCGTGATGCCAAGTCAGTCCGGGACTCCGCGCTGGAGACATTCCCAGCGCGGACCCCCGAATCGAGCGGGGACGCGGGTACCGCAGCCTTCCTCCACGGGCCCAAGCGGCTGTTCGCCTCCGTCGCCCCGTCCAAGACGGCGGATGAGCTCCTTGACGACCAGGTCCTCGGCGAAGTTGAGGAAACCATCTGATGAGCGTGGTGTTCGTCACCGACGCCACCCACCAGCCCGCACTCGAACGGCAACTGGCCGAGACCGAAGCACTGATCGTCACCGGACGGCCGTCCCCACCGTTCCGCAGAAACGCCGCGAGCTCCGCAGAGACGGCCTCGCCAACCTGATCATCAGCATGCACGGCCCCATCGTTCCAGACCGCCCGAACCAGCACCCATCCACCTTGACCAAAGAGATAGGGGCCCCCGGTGCCCACCGTCCGATCCCTCCGCGGAGGGCGATGGGGGCGGCGGCCGCAAGCGGCGCGGAGCCATTGGCGAGCGTCTGTCAGGAGGTGGGGCGGAACATGATGGTTCCGCTCGGCCCTTGCCCGGGTTCGGTCAGGGCAAGACTTCCCGCGTTGTAGTCGATGATCAGGCTTTCCACGGACAGCAGCTCGCCAGTTGCCTTCACGGTGCTGATCTGGGTCCGTGTGCCGTCCTTTGCCGCGTAGGCGTAGACGGGCATGTCCTGGGAGATCTTCCCTGCCAGGACGTACACGGTGTCCTTGTCGACTCCGAGGAACCGGGGGATGGTGACGGTGTCGACCGCCTCGGTCCATAGCGTGGCGCCGCTTTCCAGGTCGAGGGCGACGATCTGGATGGGAGCCGTGCTGCTGGCGGGGTTGCCCGCGACGAGGTAGGCGGTGGAGCCGCTGAAGGCGATGTCGAAGCGCTTGGCCCTGCCGAGGCGCCAGCTCTGGTTCAGCCGGATCTCGCCCGCGGCGGAGGCGAGCGGAATGCGCCGGGCCACGCTGCCGTCCCGGTTGAAGGTGACGAGCTCCGGCTTGGTGACCTTGTCGAAGCCGTAGGGCCTGACGATCGCGGTCATGGGTGCGGCCCCGACCAGACTGACGTCGCCCTTGGAAGGCACAGGCATGGGGACGGGCTCCTTGGAGACCTCCTTGCCCGAGGCATCGAGGGTGGACACCCAGTACCTCCACAGCTCAGGGCCGCCCTCGATGCCGATCATGATCATGATCCGGTCCTGGTGGGCGGTCATGTCCCAGTTCAGGACGTACTTGTCGAGCGCGACGCCGATGTTGCGCCACGTCCAGGCTTCGGCGCCGTCGAGGCGCAGCCCGACGACCGTGTTCGGGGTCATGACGGCGAGGACGTCGCCGGTGAGGAAGGCGAGCCGGGTGGTGTCGTTCGTCAGCGGTTTGCCGTTCAGGGGGGCGCCGGAGATCTGCTTGGTCCAGGCGATCTTGTTGCCGTTGCGGGTGTCGATCAGCGAGATGCGGTCGCAGCCGGCCCTGAGGGCCTCCGGGTCGCCTTTGATCCACGCGATGGCACCCAGGCCGTCGGCGGTGAGGCCCTCCGTCATACCGCAGGGCGTCATGTCCGGCTCGGGCGGCACGACGGTGCCCAGCTTCTTTCCGGTGGCAGGGTCCAGGATCTCCACCCCGGTCCCGCGGCCCACGTAAAGGCCGCCTGGCGTCCGCCAAGCGGCCATGTACGGCGTGCGCAGCGAGTCACCCTCGGCACGCGGCGACTTCCACGCCTGGGCGAGCTGCGCCGGGGCGAATGGTTCCTTCGGCGCGGTACTGCTCTTAGGGGATGTGCTCGCGGGGCTGTCGCTGCAGGCGGTAACGCCGGTGAGGAGAAGAACGGCGGTGGCGGTAGCGGCGAAGATCCGGCGGCCGCGGTCCCGCAGCCGTCCGCGGCCCTGCGGCTGGAGTATTCGGTCGGAGTCTTCGGTGGGGTAAGGATGCTGATGGCGCGCCATGCGGTGGTGTTCTCTTCCGTTTCCATGGGTGATGTGGCCGGGATCGCGCCACGGCGTCATCGCGGCACGGCCCGGAACTGGCGGGGGTATTGTGAGGAATCGTGTCACAGCCGCAAACAGAGACGCATCCTCACTATTGGTGTCTCATCCGGGGGTTCGTGTTCGGTTGAGCAAATCCCGGCCGTCACGTCGGCGGGTGCCGGAGCCGAGACCGTACGGCCACCGCCTCACAAGGCCGCGCGGGCTGTGACGGGCGCGCCGGGCTGCGCTGGCGCTGCTGCGCCTGACCGCCGGTGATGCCGCGCTGCTGGAGCCGGCGCTGGGGGCGCCGTCCTCGACGAGCACGCCGGGTGTTCACGAGTGGGGCTGGCCAGTGGCGTTCCAGCCCGTTGGAGATCGCTTCCCAGCTCTGTGATGATCGCTTCCCGAACTCAGGGAGGCGCCGTGGACAATCGGATGGAATCAGCCGGAGCCAGCACTGGGGGTGCTGGAGTCGAAGGCGTTCGGTACCGGCCTGGCCGAAGAGCGACCTCACAGCGGCAAGGAGCGGCGCCACAGGAGCTATCGTGCTGCCCGAACTGCCCCTGCCGGATCTACCCTCGCCCAAATCGGGCGTCCGCACGATTGGCGAGCTTGCCGGTTCAGCCGATGAGGGCTGTGGTCACGTGATCGTGGATCACCGTGACGACCACCCTGGAGGTTCGAAACTCGTAGGTGATGCCGTAGTTCACGCCGTCCCGGCTGGCGATCTGCAGATCCCGGTGCTCCTTGGCCGCCAGTTCGCGGGCTGCTTCGAGGGTCAGCCCGATGTACTGACACGACCTGGTGTCCCCGAAGGAGAAGGTGCCCGGCTTGGGAACAGGCGGCGGAACATCGTTACAGATCCTCGCACTTGGTCCCGGCCTCGGCGACTCACCGGCCACAGGACGGGCCGCCGCCCCGCCTACGTCCTGCATCGTCAGCGCCCCACCACCAGCCAGGCAGAGGACCGCGAGTCCCACGGCGCCGGTCCGTACTCGCCTGCGCCTCCTGACTCGCGCCACGACCCTGTCCCGGCGCGCGTCGAGCGGCCCAGCCTCGTCGGCCATGTCGACGAGCAGCCGCTTGAGTTCCACCTCAGTCGCCATGTCGTTCCCCTCCAAGGCTGGTAAGTACCAGGATGTTTCCAAGTCTTGCGATGGCCTCGCTCAGATGGCGCTTGACCGTCCCGGGGCTGCAGCCCAACCGATCCGCTACCTCGGCCACCGACAGGTCCTCGTAGAACCGCAGAACCGTACACGCCCGCTGTCGCGGGGACAGCGAATCGAGTGCGCTCACGATGTCCATCCGATCGCCGCTGGCGACGCTGAAGTCGCCCGTCGATGTCGGAGACACCAGACGCGGGAGCAGGATCCTCCAGCGAGCCCGCCGCCGATGCTGGTCCAGGTAGCGATTCAGCATGACGCGGCGTACGTAGCGCTCCGCAGACTCGATGTCCCAACTCCGCCGGGGCTGTGCGAACACCCGGACCAAGGCGTCCTGCACCAGGTCATCGGCCTCGACACGGTTGCCGCACAACAAGTACCCATACCTCTTCAGAGCGGACCCTCTGACCTGCAGCAGCTCACCCGCGACGTCGTGCCAGTTCATCTCTCACCTCTTTCCGTCTCACCCACTCCCACGAACACCCGACCGGTTTCGTTGGCCCCTCTGGCAGGAATTCGCCCCAGCACCACAAGGTCGGCGGGGTCCGTCGACTCGAAGGACTGGTTTGGCTGGCATGGACAGCTCTTTCGGTGGCGCCTCTCTCCCTCGGTAGGGTCGTGAGCCATGGCCGCCAAAGAAGTAGTCCTCCATCGCTCTGGCGGCCCGCTTGGGCAGGGCATCGCTCAACGGCAGCGGCGATCCTCCCCACTCCACGCAGGCGCCGGCCAGCAGCGCGACTTTGGCGAAGACGCCGCCCAGACCGGGCAGCAGCGGCGCGAGCTCCTCAATCACAGCGGTTCGGAAGTCCGGTTCGCGTCCCTGCGCTTCCGCTGCCAGACGGCCGACACAGTGCTGGAACCCAGAAAGGTCATCGCTGTTCATGGCGGTGACCAGGTCATCGATGAGCTGGCGGAGCGTGGCTGGCATGAGCGGACAAGCTAGCGGCACCGACAACCTGCACACCAGTCGTGATCCACATCCCGAGCAGCCACTCGCCACCATCCCCCTGACGAGCAGTCCGCCCTCCTCGCCGACCCCCACGGCAGCACCGAGGTCGCCGAGCTGGCCGAAGCGGCCGTCGAGCACTACGCCCTCACCTACCCCAAGCACCCCGCATACCTCCTCTTCGAGGAAGTACGGGCCGCCCGCGGCCTGCTCACCGACTGTCTTGTCACCGGCCACACCCCCGAGCAGATCGCGGGCGGACTGCACTGCAACGTCGGCTGGCTCTCCGCCCTGATGGGCAACCTCGACTTCCACCTCGACGACCACACCGGCGCCCGCGCCCACCTGGCGACGGCCACCGCCTACGGCACCCGCACCGACGACGCCCGCCTCACCGCCTGGGCCCTGGGCGCGCAGAGCATGGTCGCCCGCGCCGAGAACCGCTACGCCACCGCTCTCTCGTACGCCGACCGGGCCGTCGCGCACGCCCCCGCCGGCCTGCCGAAGGCCCAGGCGCACGCGTGGGCGCAGCTGACCTCCCTCGCGGGTCTCGGCCGGGAGCAGGAGGCAGACACGGCACTCGCCGCGGCCGCCCGCGAACTCGAAGCCGATCCCGTGGGTTTCGCGCCTGGCCGCTTCGGGTTCGACGCCCCCGAGTACACCCTCCACCAGGCCGAGTCCGCCATCGCCCTCGGCCACCACAACCGCGCACGCGCGGCCGCCGAAACGTCCATCGCGTCCACTGCCGTGGCCACCCCCGGCTGGGCCGCGGCCACCCTGGTCCTCGCGCAGGCCGAGGCACCCACCCAGCCCGCAGACGCCGCTCAGCGGGCCCTCGACGTCCTAGACCGCGTCCCCGCTGCCCGACTGCGCTCGACGTCGCGCGCACGCCTCGCCCGACTCGACAAGGTCCTCAGCGACGTTCCGGCCACCAGGAGTCGTTGCGGCGGCTGTGTGCGATGGTGCCGGTGCCGCTGCGGGAGCGCCGGGGGCTGTATCGCGAGGACGTCAGCGAGGTCGTCGCGCAGTACCAGCGTGAGGGTCTCAAGACGTCATCTCATTTGGATGGTTGGGTAGACTGACGGTCGTGGCGGGGATTGTTGAGCGGCTTGTGCCGGATGAATTGTGGGTGCTGTTCCAGCGGGTGGTACCGGAGGCGCCGTCGCGGCCGCAGGGCGGTGGTCGGCGCCGGCATGGCGACCGGGAGGTGCTGGCGGCGATCGTGTTCGTCGCTACCTCGGGTTGTACCTGGCAGCAGCTGCCCGCGGCCTCGTTCGGACCCTCGGGGGCGACAGCTCACCGGCGGTTTTCTGAGTGGAGCAAGGCCCGGGTGTGGGCCAAGCTCCACCGCCTGGTCCTCGATGAGCTCGGCGCCCGCGGTGAGCTGGACTGGTCCCGCTGCGCAATCGATTCCGTCAACATGCGGGCCCTGAAAAGGGGGACCTGACAGGCCCGAATCCTGTCGACAGGGGCAAGTTCGGATCAAAGATCCACTTGCTCACGGAGCGGACCGGGCTGCCCCTGTCCGTCGGCATCTCGGGCGCGAACCTGCACGACAGCCAGGCCCTCGAACCCCTCGTCCGCGGCATACCACCCATCCGTTCATGCCGCGGCCGCCGACGGCGCAAGCCCGGCAAGCTCCACGCCGACAAGGGCTACGACTACACCCACCTGCGGCGATGGTTACGCGGACGCGGCATCAAACACCGCATCGCCCGCAGAGGAATCGAGTCCTCACAGCGACTGGGCCGCCACCGCTGGACCATCGAACGCACCATGGCCTGGCTCGCCGGCTGCCGCCG